>NZ_FUYC01000015.1 GCF_900167125.1 Paucidesulfovibrio gracilis DSM 16080 | reverse complement strand
CATTTGGGACCAGCTTGGGTGCATCCAAACGGCAATCTGCTTCGTTGCCGCAAAAAGCTCCACTCCCCCTCGCGTCGTCGGTATACGCGTTGGCCGCGACGAACGGTCTCACTCCCCGATGATCTTCACCAGCACACGTTTTGGGCGTCGCCCGTCGAATTCGCCGTAAAAAATTTGTTCCCAGGTGCCGAAATCCAGTTTTCCTTCTGTGATGGCCACCACCACTTCCCGGCCCATGACCTGGCGTTTCATGTGCGCGTCCGCGTTGTCTTCGCCCACGTTGTGCCGATAGCCCGACACAGGCTCGTGCGGGGCGAGCCGCTCCAGCCATTGTTCATAGTCGTGGTGCAGCCCGGATTCGTCGTCGTTGATGAGTACGGACGCGGTGATGTGCATGGCATTCACCAGCATGAGTCCCTCGCGGATGCCGGATTCGGCCAGGGCGTCCCGGCATTGCGGGGTGATGTTGATGAAGGCGCGGCGTGTGGGTACTTGGAATGTCAATTCCGTCCGATGGGATTTCATGCGTCGGCTCCTTGCAATTTGATTTTTGCGGGTAGGTGCGTACCGTGACCATACGGGCCGTGTGGTCCGCCATCAAGTTTGGAGTTATCGTGAATACCCTGCTTTTTGCCGCCTCCAGGTTCACTTGGGCGGTTCTTTTCGTTGTCTGAATCCCTGCCATGTGTCGGTTGCGGTTGGTGCTGCCTGCATGACCAGTGCGATCTTTCGCATCGGCTGCACGGGTATTGCCGCCGTTGTCCGGAGGTGTATTGGAGTGAGGAGCTGGGGCGCTACCTTTGCGCCCTGGTGGGCCATGTTGAGCGGGATCGGGAGGCACGCCGCGCCCTGTTTGTGGGCATGGGGTGCTGCTATCCCGCCAGCCCCTGGCGCGAGGATGTGCGCAACAGGGATGAGGAATTTCCGCCCTGATGCATTGAGCGGTTGCAGGCGGGGGGATCCTGGAATTGGGTTCGGGGAGGACTCGGGGAAACCTTCTGGGGTGTTGTCCAGCGGCGGCCGCCTGTCAGCGGGCGTGTTCGGGCGGACGGGGCAGGGTGATGGTCAGGGTGGTCCCGTCCTTTTCCGAGGTCTGCATGTTCAGTATGCCGTTTTGCACGCGGGTGAGCAGGCGGGCGGAATAGGTGCCCAGGCCCGTTCCGCTTGCCTTGCCGGAGCTGACGTATTTTTCGAAGAACCGATGACGCACCTCTCTGGGAACGGGCAGGGGATTGTGGATGGTCACCTGTGCCGGTTCTCCGGGGAAGAGCGTCACCCGGGTCACTTCCCCCTTGGGGGTTGCGGCCAGGGCGTTGCGCAACAGATTGGAGAGCGTGGAGTGGCAAAGCAGCTCTTCGCCATAAATAAGGTAGGGGCTGGTGCGTTCCGTTTCCAGCTGTTCAGGCTCGAGGTCCGGCCGTTCCACCAGCACCTTTCGCCCCGGGAAACTGCGGGCAATGCCGGTGATGACCCGTTCCAGAACGTCGCGCAGGTTCACCTTGCGCGGGCGCAGGCGGTATGCGCCGGTCTCGATTTTATAGATGTCCAGGGAGAGGTTGATCAGCCGCAGCATGTGGTATCCAGCGTCCTCCATGGCCTGGATCAGTCCGCGTTGATCTTCGGTAAGATTTTTTTGTTCCAGCAGCAGCTGGGGAACGGAGATAATGCCCAGGAGCGGCGCCTTGAGGTCGTGCCGGGTGATGCGGTCCACGTCCTCCCGAAGCTGGCGGAGCTGGTGGTCCCGGGTCATGTCGTGTCCGATGGAGGTGGTGGCCCGCAGGGAACCGTCCGGTCCGAAACGGAAGGAAATGGTCCAGTGGATGTACCGGGTTTCGCCCGAGGCATCCAACACGCGGTTTTCAAATTGTATCCGGCGGGGTTGGTCCGTGATCCACCGGCTATAGGACTCCATGGTGCGGGCGCGGTCGTCAGGGTGTACGTTTTCAAAGGCCAGGGAGCCGACTCGGGCGGTCTCCCCGAACAGGCGCTTGGCCGCACGGCTTAGGAACGTGTAATTGCCGGCGGCGTCCACGCGGGTCACGATGTTGTCTGTGTCTTCCACCATCTGGCGGTAGCGCTCCTCGCTTTCGCGCAGGCGCAGCTGTGCCTGACGGCGGGCCGTGATGTCTTCCTTGAGCGCCAGAAAATGGGTGATCTTGCCGGTGGCGTCCTTGACCGGCGAAATGGTGGCCTTTTCCCAGTACTCCTCACCGTTTTTTTTCAGATTGCAGAATTCCCCGTTCCAGTCGCGGCCCGAAGTGATGGTCTGCCAGAGGATACGGTAAAACGCGGCGGGCTGTTTGTCGGATTTGAGGATGCGCGGATTCTGACCGATGGCTTCTTCGGCGGTGTAGCCGGTGACCTTGGTGAACTGGGGGTTCACGTATTCGATGCAGCCCTGCGTGTCCGTGATGACGACGGAAACCGGGCTTTGTTCCACGGCCCGGGAGAGAATGCGCCGCTCAATGTCTTGCTCCTCGTCGGCAGGGGCATCTGCTGGCGGCGTTTGCTGCGGTTCTTGGGCCGAGGCCTGCTGAAGTTGCCGTTGTAAAAGCCGATCCCGTCCTGAAAACAGGGAACGTCTTGGGAAGCGTTTGTCGTTTCGGGAACGCTTTCGGCTTGTTGCGTGGATAAAGCGACGCATAGAAAGAAAATACCATGGCTTTGTGTTTGAGGAAAGAATAATTTCCAGTCACCACGGCAATGACTGGAAAAGAAGGAGATTCCCAGTTGTGCGGTGGGGCCGGAGCGGGTATCCTGCTCTTGAGGGAGGAGAACCGACATATGCGCCATGTGACCACGTCGCTGTTCGAATTATTTAAGATTGGTCCCGGACCGTCCAGTTCCCATACCATCGCGCCCATGCGGGCGGGGCGGGATTTTTTGCGGCGCTGCCGTGCCTTGCCCCGGGAGGCGCTGCATTTGGCCGAACGGTTTGAGGTGCGTCTTTTGGGATCGCTCTCGGCAACGGGCCAGGGGCATGGAACGGATCGCGCTGTGATCGGTGGGCTGTTGGACTACTGTCCGGAACACTGCCCCGCGGATCTGCTCTCCCGCCTGACCCGGCCCGAGGAGCCGCACCGCGTGGACCTGGGCGGACGGGAAATCCCTCTGCAACCCGGGGATATCGTCTTCGGCGCCATTCACCACGACCATCCGTATGCCAACACCATGATATTTCGTCTCATGGGCGGCGAAAAGATCCTGCTGGAGCAGGAATATTACTCCGTGGGCGGCGGGTTTTTACAATGGAAGGGCTGGGTCGCGCCGGAAACCGGCAACCCTGAACATCCGTATTCCACCATGCTGGATTTACGCCGGGCCTTGCATCGTACCGGACTGCCCCTGCATGAGCTGATTTTGCAAAATGAACAGGCCGTTACCGGCAGCTCCATGCCAGAGGTGGTGGAGGGGTTGGACCGGCTGGTGGACGTCATGCTCGCGGCCGTGGACAACGGCCTGAACACCGAAGGTGTTTTGCCCGGAAGCATCGGCCTGAACCGCAAGGGGCCGACCTTGCTGTTGCGCGCCTGCGAAAAGGGCATCCGCGATCGTTTTCTGCTGGAACTCAACGCCTACGCCGTGGCCGCCGCTGAGGAAAACGCCACCGGGCATTGCGTGGTGACCGCGCCCACGGCCGGAGCTTCCGGCGTGCTGCCCTCCGTGATCAAGGTCATGCTGGATGGCTTCAAACTGCCGCGCATGGCCGTGCGCCGGGGGTTGATGGCCGCCGCTGCCGTGGGATTCCTCTGCAAGCACAACGCCAGCATCGCCGGAGCCGAGGTGGGGTGCCAGGGGGAAGTGGGCGTGGCCTCGAGCATGGCTGCGGCTATGTTGGCCTACGGATTCGGGCATGATTTCCGTGTGGCGGAAAATGCGGCGGAAATCGCCCTGGAGCATCATCTGGGTCTGACCTGCGATCCCGTGGAAGGGCTGGTGCAGATTCCCTGCATTGAGCGCAACGCCATGGGCGCGGTCAAGGCGTACAACGCGTATCTTATTGCGGCCGCGGAACTGCCCGCCCATCATGTGGTGGATTTGGACCGCGCCATTCACGCCATGGCCGAAACGGGCCGGGACATGAACACCAAATACAAGGAAACGTCGCGGGGCGGACTGGCCGTGAGTATGGTCAACTGCTGACTCGTCACGCCTCGCCGAACACAGGGAGCCGAACGGTCACGATGGTGCCGTGCTCTTGGCCCGTGCGCATGGATATCTTGCCTCCGTGGGCTTCGGCAATGAGCTTGGCCGAGTAGGTACCCAGCCCGGTGCCGTCCGTTTTTCCATGGGTGGCGTATTTATCAAAGAACCGATGGCGTACGGCCTTGGGTACGGTTCCCTGGTTGTGGATGGTGATGTTCACGCCGTGACTGTTCCCTACGTGCACTGTTACCGTGCTTTCCCGGGGGGCGGCTTCCACGGCGTTGCGGATCAGGTTGTCCAGCATGGATTGCAGGAGCGGAGCGTCGCCTCGGGTGTCGGGCCGCTTTCTTTTTTCTCCATCCGGATGCATGTGGATGGACAATGACACGGAACGCAGCGTTCGAAGCCGTTTCGTCTGGGTCCGCACCTGTCCTAGCAGCCTCATGACGTTGACCCGCTCCCGCGCCGGGGTGAACTGTCCTTCCTCAATGCGGCGTAAAGCCACGGAGCGTTGCACCAGCTGAAGGACGTCCCGCGCCGATTGTCCCATGGTTTCCAGCATGCTGCGGTGCTTTGCCGGTATTTCCGGTTCCTGGGCGAGCATTTTTAGCGCACTGACCAGGGAGGCGATGGGGGATTTGATGTCATGATGCAGGATGCGCTCCACGTCCTCTCGCATGGCTTCCAGATTTCGTCGCCCGGTCACGTCCCGCATCATACCGAGGAGGCGTTCGGGTCTGCCGTCAGCACGCCGGGTGGCCCGGCAGGTGATTTCCAGATGGCGAACCTCGGCTTCCCCGGGCAGACGCAGGGTGACCTCGAATTCGCACTGGTCGTCCCGCCGCAGGCATTGCAGCAGGTGGCGTTTGTACGTCTCCCAGGCCTTGACGCCGAACAGGCGGCGCAGGTTTTCCGGGTCGGGGTGGAACGTGTCCGGATCTTTGTTCAGCAGGTGATACATTTGCTCGGACCAGAGCGTTTCCCCCGTGTCCGCGGTCCATTCCCAGCTCCCGGCCCCGGCCACGCGTTGGGCCTCGGCCAGACGGTCGCGGCTCCGGGCTAGACGTTCGCGGTGGTTTTCCAATTCGCGGAAGAGCACGCGGTGCGGTTCGGCCACGCCCATACGCACAATGCCGTAATACAGCAGCCAAAACACGGTCACCTTGGTGAGGTGCCCCAGGAGATTGGAAAGGCCGTACACGCTGACGTAAAACGTGAAGAGCATTTCCTGCGCAATGGAGAGGACCAGAGCCGCCATGATGACCTGAAAGAGTACGGGGTCCAGGTGACGACGGCCGCGCAGGAACAACCACCCGCTGATCAGGAAGAGTACGCAGACCAGATATTCGCTGAATATTTTGAATTGGGTGAGAGCGCTGCCCCGGATGAAGCAATCCGGGAACCAGCCCAGGAAGATCGAGCCGAGCAGTCCCGCGGTGACCAGCAGAAATCCAGTCAACAGGGGGAACGGGGCAATGCGGCGGTTCAGGAACAGCCCGGCCAGAACAAAGGCCGCACCTTTGAGATAGCGCCCCGCGATCCAAAGCTGGGTGGGCAGGTTGGGATCGTCCTTTGGAAAGACGCCCATGCCTTTGTACGAGACGGTGTGGACCATGTCGATGGCGCCCACGCAGAGCAGGGCCACGCCCAGGATGAGCAGGTATCCGCTTTGCAACCGCTCGCGGGAGTTCCAGCACATGCCGAACGCGGCCCAGCCGATGGCGATGCTGAATAGTTCGGAGAGGCTATGAAATAAAAGAAAATTGTATTGACTCAAGAGCGTGAGGCCAGCCACGACACCCGCCACCACCAGAACGCGTAACAACAGATTGGCTGTTGGTGTCGAAGTGGATAGATTTGCGGCGGGGTGGACATTCATTCCCGGTCTATACCGTGCGACGGCAATACACACAAGAGCCTTGGTTTTATTTCCGATCCATTTTCGGCAAAAGGTCGTGAAACGCTGACACCGTTCGGCACCCACCTTAGCCCTGAGCCGTTTGCCGAAGTGCGGGGGAATTGAGCAAACAGCAAAGCTGAATGCATATCATTTCCCCGATGCCGTCGGGAACCAGCCACAAGGCCACGGTCATTTCGTTACGCTGCCTGATCAGGACGCCTGGAGGTGGGCCTGCTCTTGTTGGGCGGCCAGGCGTTCGTATTCGCTGCCCCATGCGCACAATTGCCGGAGCACGGGCATGATGGTGCGGCCCATGGGCGTGAGGGAGTATTCCACCTTGGGCGGCACCTGGGGGTAGACCTCGCGGTGAACCATGCCGTCGGCTTCCAACTCGCGTAGTTGCTGGGTGAGCATTTTTTGCGTGATGCCGTTCAGGGCGCGGCGCAGCTCGCTGAATCGGTGCACCCCGTCGCAACCCAGGTGATACAGGATCATGGGCTTCCACTTTCCCCCGATGATTTGCAGGGTCAGTTCAAAGGTGCAGTGGTAACTGCGGTCCCCCAGTTTTTTGAGCGGGCATTGCCCGGTGGGAACGCTCATGGTGGCTCCTGTATGGTTTGGCGTGCGTGTGGCGGTTTCTTTTTTGGTACTATGCTACAATATAGTGCGTACTTGATTCTTTGGATGCAATGGATGAAAAGGTTTCTACTTCGCAATGAAGGGAAACGCAAACAAGGAGAATGAACATGGATGTTTTTGAAGCCATGCATACCCGGCGCAGCATTCGGAAGTATACGGACGAGCCCGTGAGCGACGAGACCGTGCGGGAGCTTTTGGGGGCCGCGATGATGGCTCCGTCGGCAGGCAATGCCCAGGCCTGGCAGTTCGTGGTGATTCGTGATCGCGCCCTGCTGGAGCGAGTCAAGGAATTCAGCCCCTATGCGGGCATGGCCGCGGGTGCTCCCCTGGGCATCCTCGTGTGCGGCGACACATCCCTGGAAAAATATCCGGGCTATTGGGTGCAGGATTGTTCCGCAGCCATGCAGAACCTGCTCTTGGCGGTTCATGCCAAGGGATTGGGGGCGGTCTGGACAGGGGTACACCCCATCGCCGACCGCGAAGCCGGGTTTCGGGCCATGTGCGGCCTGCCGGATAATGTGAAGCCTCTCGGGTTTGCCGTAATCGGCCACCCGGCCCAGGAGCGCCGGAGCGAGGACCGCTTCAATCCCGAGCGCGTGCATTGGGACGGGTACGGCAAGGTCCGGGGTTGAGGCGGCCGGGACCGGTTCCGCCCCGGCTTTGGTGGCTTATGGCGCGATGCCGGTCAGGCCCACTCCTCATCCAGGACAATGTCCAGGTTGGAGAGCAGGGAAACCGCCTCGGGCATGGAAAATATCGTTTTGTGCAGCGTGTTGGTTTCAGCGTTGATGTGATAGTTGCGGGCGGTTTTGAAGTCCGCAAAGCTCAGGTCCGCGTCCGTGAACCGGCAGCCCGCCAGGTCGCAGTCCTCGAACACGGCCCGGGTGAGCCGCGTGTTGAAGAAGGAGGCGTTCAGGAGCGAGCACGACGTAAAGCTGAATTCCGCAAGCCCCAAATCCGCAAAGACGTTGTTCTCCATAGCGCAGCCCTTGTATCGGGCCGTGAAGAATCCGCCTACCGGGGACCAGTTGATCCCCAGAAGCTTGCAGTCCTGAAATTCCGCATTGGCGAAGGTCGTCCCGTCGATTACGGCCAGTGCAAGATTGCATTGCGCAAAGGTGCAATCCTCAAACCGGCAGTTCACCAGACGGCAGGATTGAAAAGAACAGTTCTGAAAGGTGCAGCCGTAAAAGGATGTGTCCTGAAGCGGACCCGTGCAGGTTACCTGGGTAACGGTTTGATCCTCGTATAGATCATGCTTGGAAAAAGGCATGGAAACTCCGCGGTTGGCCGTGGGCGGGGACACTGCGCAGATGCTCTGCTTCGTTGGTTTCAGCGTACCGGAATAAAAGGCTTTGCTCAAGCTGGGAACCATTTGCGGTACCCCGTGTAAACGGGAAAAGCCCGGGCGGGGTCTATGCGGCGGCGCCCTTTCCTATTGCGCTATGGATCCGGTCCGCATGTGCCGCCATGGGAAAGACACCGGATCAGCGTATAGAAAAAAGTATTGTATAATTGTTGTCCTTTTGTGGCTGTCCGTAGTAGTGTCCCTGGACGGCCAACCGTATAACCTCTCGGATTGGGAGACAAAAAATGACATCGTCCCCTGGCGAAATCGTGTTGACCGTGATTTTTTCCCCCCGGCCCGGAGCCGGGGAGTCCCTGATGCGTGCCCTGGAGCGGTTGGGGCGGGCCAGTCGGCGTGACACCGGCTGCCTGGCCTATGATTTTCATGGCGGAAAAGACGGCCGCATCCTGCTTTTAGAGCGCTGGGCCACCAGGGAATTGCTGGAGCTGCACCAGAATCAGCCATTTTTGCAACAGTTTCAGGAAACGGCCGGGCCATTGTTGGCCTCGCCGCCGGAACTGCTGGAATGGAAACCGTTGGACTTGAAAAATGCACCTACGGAGGCACCATGAAAGTTTCACTTGGAGCGGAAGTATTGGCCATGCCCACACCGGTATGGATCGTGGGCAGTTATGGCGAGGACGACAAACCCAATGCCATGACCATTGCCTGGGGCGGGGTCTGCTGCTCCAAACCGCCGTGTGTGGCGGTTTCCCTGCGTAAAGCCACGCATACGTACGGCAATGTCATGCGCCGCAAGGCCTTTACCGTGAGCGTGCCGTCCGAGCAATACGCCAAGGAAGCGGACTATTTCGGCATGGCCTCAGGCAGAGACGTGGACAAGTTCCAGGTCACGGGCCTGACCCCTGAACCGAGCCAGGTTGTGGACGCCCCGTATGTCAAGGAGTTCCCCTTGGTTCTGGAGTGCCGTCTGCTGCACACGCTGGAAATCGGTCTGCACACCCAGTTCGTGGGGGAAATCGTGGACGTGAAGGCGGATCAGGACGTCCTGGTGGACGGTCGCCCCGCACTGGATAAGGTCATGCCCCTGCTCTACGGCACGGGAGGCAAAATGTATTACAAATCCGGGCCGTTTTTGGGCAAGGGCTTCAGCATCGGCCGGGGATACATGGCCTAACAGCCTAAAGTAGTTTTGTACGCTCGGCTAACGCGTTCGCTGTTGGCCGTAGCGTGTTTGAAAAGACAAACGTTTCTTTTTCGTGCGTCGTGTGCGTGCGAAAAAGGAACGTTTTCTTTTGAATTTGGGGGAAACTCCCGGGAGAAGGCTGTTGGAGTGATGGTGTTATCCTTTGCAAGCATTTTTTTGAACCGCCGAACCGTCCTTTTATCCATTTTTTATTAGTGTGTTGTGGAAGAAGAGACCCTTTGCCATGGTCTTTGGTTGTGTCGTTTTTTGGAGCACGTCGGATGGAAACAGCATAGGTAATTTCTATGGGTGGAAATAGAAACTGTTTTGACGGGGTGTACTGCCGATGCTAGAGTAGCGTACTAAGTAAACCGTAGTGTTTGTTATGTAACCAAAGGTTCTTGGAGGGAATGTAATGACTGGAAATGGCTGGAAATGGAAAAAAATGGTGGTGGCCGTCATGACGGCGGCGCTGCTTGCGCTTTGCGCTTCGTCCGCCTTTGCCTATGGCGGTGGGGGCGGCAGCGGGGGGTTGTTCAACATCAACCCCGGTGGTGACGTGGTGGATCCCATGACTAATTTGCTCACCCCGCCGGAATTTGATGATGAATTCAAGCCGTTTGAGTTCACGTATGATCCGATTCAAACAGAAAGCGTTGGTCCCACGGATCCGACCATTCCTGATCTGACCCGCGATGAATTGCTGCGCATTGTGATTATTTCCGGGTATGCGGGCAAGGTGGCATTGCGTCTGGTCACGGGCGAAGGCGTCTTCAACGTGGTCATGCTGGCCAGCGACGTTCGGAATCTGATGAAACATACCGGAGCGTTGCTTTCCGGCGAAGGTCTCGGGGACTAGGGGGCATCATGCGTACAACAATGATTCGTTTTCTGTTGCTGTTGGCCCTGCTGTCCGTTCTGACCACGCTGGGGTGCCAGACCACGGGATCCACCGTGGTGGAAGCAACTCCGGCGCAGATGCGCTCCGCGGGAACCCCCCTGGGGCTGGAAGCCGCGGGCACGGTCTATCGCGTGGCCCTGGCCTCGCAGATCAATGACCTGCGGCACAACGAGCCGGTTCCCCAGGTGAAGTTTGCCGACACCGCGAGCCGGTCCGGACGCGAGAGCAACTTCCGCTACGAAGGCTTCAAGGTGGGAGAAGTGGATTTCTTCACCGCCGAGGAAGTCAACGGCAAGGCCCGGGTCCACAGTGTGGTCAAGCTGCTCGACGAACGGGAGCGCGGCTGCGCCATCCAAAGTCTGCTGGAATATCATGAGGACGGCGACACCGTGGTGCTGGACGAAAGCTTTGCCCGGCCCGTGTTTACCCTCACTCCGCGCGTGGAATTTTACGTTGTCCGCTACGAGCTGTGGGAAAAGCAGGTGGGAACGCGCAGTGCCTCCTGGACGGCGCTGTACGACTTTGCCAAAGCCAATTGTGAGAAAGTGGACGGCACAAGCCTTGTGGAACGGGAATACGTGATCCTGGCTTTTGCCATGGACCGGCTTGCCCCGGATACCGTCATGACCATGGTGGCTTCGCGCTCCCGGGGCGGAACCGACCCGGATCAGTCCCTGATGTCGGCGTCCTATGCCGATTATCTGGGCTGGCGGGTGGCCATCATGGGCGGGACATTCGCCTTTGACCGGGCCAAGAAATTCTACGTCAACGTGATGGTCACGCCCGGAACCGAGGACGGGTCCGAGGCCGAAACCCTGCGGGTGGCCCAGTTCAGCAACAGCTGATTCCGGTTTTCCCATACCATTCCGGACGGAAAGGTACGCCCTTTCCGTCCTTTTTTTTGCCCGTTTGCGGCCGGAGCGTTGATTTGCCGCGTTCCACAGTATGTGAACAGTTTGCGCCATTCGGCAACCAAGACGGTAGCAGCGTTTTCTTTTCCGCTGTTTTCAGCTATGTGGCGGCATGGCCGTTCTTCTTTTTCTCTCCATGCTGGGGGCGCTCTGCCTGTGGCGCATCTCCTGGCCGCAGCCCGGATCGGAATCCACCCATCCCCGACGGCTCCGGCTCTGGGCGGGGGTGGGGGCGCTGTTGCAGCTTCCCATTCTGATCCTGCTTCCCCTGGGCATGGTCCGGGGATTTTTCCCGGGGGGCGCGGCCAAGGTTATGACCCTGGCCATGCTCCTGTTGCCCATGTTTCTCTTCGGCTGGGGGATGCGCCTGTTGCTGCGACGCGATGTAAGCGGCAAAAGCGACTCCGCCTCCGAACCCCCTCAGAAAAGAGGAAACCATTCGTGAGCCGCCGAAAACGGCCTGGTCAACGGTTGGCCTTGCGGCTCTCCACGGCTGTTACCGGAGGCGTGCTGGGTGGGGTGATCGGCGCTGTCCTGGCTTATTATCTTTGCGGCGTGCTCTGGGAACGGAATATGGGCGTGGACGCGGCTTCCTGGCCGGGTTTTCCCTGGTTGAGCCGGTCGGCCATGGCCGGAGCACTGTGCGCCCTGGCCTGCGTTCCCCGTTGGTCCCTGCAAAGCGCTACACTCAAAGGATTGCTCGTTGCCTTGCTCCCGGCCGTAACCATGCTGACGGGCGTGTTGCCGCCGCTGGCCGCAGAGCCTTCACCCATGCCGGACTCCGGATTGCAGTTGGTCGTGACCCTTGCCTGGAGCGTCTGCTGGGGGCTTGCTACTTGCTGGTGGATGAAATGGTGCGGATCAACCTAGCCGGAAGGAACGGAAGAAAAAGAGACGGCCTTCGGCGACCAGGGGGAAAACCTTTCTGAAGAAAGGTTTTTCCCCCTGGACCCCCTTTCCAAAGACTTTTCCTAGCTCCACGCCCCCGGCCGCGCGGAGCGCGAGACCGGTAAATGGGGGTCCAGGGGGCCGCGGGCCTCCTGGTCGCCGAAGGCCTGCCTTTCAGCCGCAGGGCCGCCGAGGGCTACAAAAACTTGCCTGTCACGGAATGCGGATCAGCCTGGATCTGTTCGGGCGAACCCGCGGCCACGATACGTCCACCGCTTTCTCCACCGCCTGGTCCCAGGTCCACCACATGGTCGGCAGCGCGGATCACATCGATATTGTGTTCGATAACGATGACCGTGGCGCCTTTGTCCACAAGCTTGCGCAGTACCTTGATGAGCTTGCCCACTTCGTGCATGTGCAGGCCGGTGGTGGGTTCGTCCAGAATGTACAGCGCCCCGGGCAGGCTTCGTTTGCCCAGTTCCCGGCTGATCTTGATGCGCTGTGCTTCGCCGCCGGAAAGGGTGGTGGCGGGTTGACCGAGCTTGAGGTACTCCAGGCCCACTTCCTCCAGCACGGTGAGCTTGCGCAGCAGCACGGGATGATTTTCGAAGAATGCCTTGGCCTGGCGCACGGTCATGTTCAGCACGTCCGCGATGTTTTTGTCGCGGTATTCCACTTCCAGGGTTTGGGCGTTGTATCGTTTGCCTTTGCAGACGTTGCAGGTCACGTACACATCGGGGAGAAAGTGCATTTCCACCCGGATCTGGCCGTCGCCCCGGCAGTTTTCGCAGCGTCCGCCTTTGACGTTGAAGCTGAACCGGCCCGGCTGATATCCGCGGGTCTTGGAATCCTTGGTGCCGGCAAAGATTTTTCGGATTTCATCAAACACCTTGGTGTAGGTGGCCGGATTGGAGCGCGGGGTTCGGCCGATGGGGGTCTGGTCGATGGACACGATTTTTTCGATTTGTTCCAGCCCGTCGATGCCGGTGATGCGTCCCGGGTTGTCCACCTTGATGCCTTGGGCCAGGGCGATGTGCTTATAGAGGGAATCCATGACCAGGGAGCTTTTGCCAGAGCCGGACACCCCGGTGACGCATACGAGCTGTCCCAGGGGGATTTCCAGGTCCAGATTTTTCAGGTTGTTGGTCTCGGCTCCGCGCAGGGTGAGGCAGCCGGTGGGTTCCACCTTTTTTTCGGGCTGTTCGATACGCATGTCCCCGCGCAGGTATTTACCGGTCAGGGTCTGGCCTTGCAGCAGGGATGGTACATCCCCCTCATGCACCAGTTCCCCGCCGAGCATGCCCGATCCCGGGCCAAGTTCCAGGACATGGTCGGCGTTGCGGATGGTTTCCTCGTCATGTTCCACCACCAGCACGGTATTGCCGCGTCCTTGCAGACTGCGCAACGTGGCCAATAGCCGTTCATTGTCACGGGGGTGCAGGCCAATGGACGGCTCATCCAGCACGTAGGTCACGCCCACCAGCCCGGACCCGAGCTGGGAGGCCAGCCGGATGCGCTGGGCTTCGCCGCCTGAAAGCGTGGACATGTTCCGGCCCAGGGAGATGTAATCCAGGCCGACATTGACCATGAATCCGAGCCGGTGGATCAATTCTTTGAGCAGGGGGTCGGCAATGAGGTTTTCGTGTCCCTCGAAGGTCAGCCCTTTGAGCCATTCCAAGGCGCGGGCAATGGACATGGAAACGAACTCAAAGATGTTTGGCCCGGGTTCGTTCCCGGTTCCGTCGCCGCTGCGGACACGAACGGCCAGGGATTCCGGCCGCAAGCGTGCTCCATTGCAGGCCGGGCAGGGGCGGGATTGCCGGAAACGGGCCAGCTCGTCCCGCCAGATCGGTCCCATTTGCTGGCCCAGTTCCAACTTGGGGATGACCCCTTCCCAATCTGCGGCCTTGTCGCCATAGAACATGGCCTGCCATGCCTCGGGCGTGAATTGGCCCACGGGCGTGTCCAGGGTAAAGCCGTGCTTCTTGCCCACGGCTTTGAGCGCGTCCGCGTGCTTGGCGAAGAGCCGGGCGTTTTTCCAGGGGATGACGGCTCCCTTGTTCAGGGAAAGCCCTTTGTTGGGCGCGAGCAGGTCCGGCTCGAAATAATCCACCGCTCCAATGCCGGAACAGGCTGGGCAAGCGCCTTGGGGGCTGTTGAAGGAAAAGAGTTGCGGGGTGAGCCTGGGCAGGGAAATTTTGCAGTCCGGGCAGGTGGAGAGCGTGGACACGAGCCGGTCGCCGGTGGGGGCATGGCTGCCGCCAACCACGGAAACCGTGAGGGATTCCTCCCCTTTGGTCAGCGCCAGTTCCACGGAATCGGCCAGGCGGGTGCGCATGCCGGGTCGGACCACCAACCGGTCCACCACCAGGTCGATGCTGTGTTTTTTGTTTTTTTCCAGGTCCGGTGCATCGTCCAGTGCAACGACCTCGCCGTTCACGCGCACGCGAACGAAACCTTCTTTTTTCAACTTGGCGAACAAGTCCTTGTGCGTGCCTTTTTGGTGGTCCACCAGCGGCGCCAGGAGCAGAAACTTGGTGCCTTCGGGCAGCGCGAGGATGTTCTCCACGATTTCATCCTGGGTCTGCGCCTGGATGGGCTTGCCGCATTGGGGGCAGTGGAAGCGGCCCAAACGGGCGAAGAACACGCGCAAAAAGTCGTACACCTCGGTGACCGTGCCCACGGTGGAGCGCGGGTTGCGTGTGGACGTCTGTTGCTCCAGGCTGATGGCCGGGGAAAGTCCCTCCACTTTGTCCACCTGGGGTTTGTCCATCTGCGGGAGGAACTGGCGGGCATACGCGGACAAGGATTCCACGTAGCGTCTCTGGCCCTCGGCGTAGACGATGTCAAAGGCCAGGGTGGATTTGCCTGAACCGGACGGTCCGCAGACCACCACAAGCTTGTCGCGGGGGATGTCCAGCGTCAGATCCTTGAGGTTGTGGTGCCTGGCTCCTTCGATATGGATGCAACGCTTGTCAGCGGAATGGGATTCAGTGTTCTTCATCACGCGATGATAATCATTCCCGGAAAGATGGCAAGCGAGGTTCCGTTTTTTTGAAGGGAACTGTTTCTTTTACATTGGGTTGCGTTTTGGTGCGTCACTTTTTCGGCCGGTGGTAAAAGAATACCGCCATTGATCTTGCGCCACACTATGTTTCCGGGTATATTCAGAATAACCCGCTTCTTTTGATTGAATTGGACTCGTTTTGTTTTTCTTTTTATCTCAAGCTATTGGGATGTCCAATACCAAAGGGATGTCCTCCTCTCTTGTCCGGATCCTGCAACTGCCCCCGAGTACCTGCGGTTTTTCTTCACATTCCCCCACTCAGCGCGGGTGAATCGGCAATGGATGCACAATCGACCGGCAATGAGGGGATGAATATGGGCAACTGGTCGAAAACCGCCTATCCGTATGTGGCGTGCTGCGCCGTGGCCGGTGGCACCGGACCGGCCAAGGATGCATGCTTTGCGGTGTATTATCGCCGCAACGGGGTCAAGATCTGCGAAATGGTGGGCCGCGCCTCCCAGGGCTGGACCGCACGCAAGGCCGCGCAATATCTACGGGACATGGTTCGGGAACACAGCGGCCAATGGGTGCGGTCACCGTTTCCGCACGTGGCCTACCGCGTGGTGCGCCGCCATCCCTTTGCCCCGGAACCGGATCGGCAGGTGGCGGTGTATTATCAGGCCGACGGGATCAATATTTGTCGAAAGATGGGCTGGGAGTCCGAAGGGTGGACCGAGCAGCGCGCCTATGAAACCCTTATGGAGCGGGTGCGGATGTTGCGGCTGGCAGGTGCCGGGGATCCGGACGATGCCGCGGACCAGCCGAATGCGGAGCATCCGCACAATGCCGCCCTGGTGCGGCGGCTTCACGGCGTGCTTCAATTGCGACAGGCCAAGGACACGGCCTGGGCGTTTTTCCTGGCTTTGAGCGGAGGCGGGGCATTGGGACCGGCTCTTTTGGAACTGTTGCAAGGGCACGAACCGGGCGGACTGGCACGCTCCGTGTCCTCGGCCATGTTCGGCATGGCCTGGGCCAATTTCTTTTTCGCCTGCTCGCTAACGGGCATGTATTACGCCAACTACGACAGAGAGGAGCGGCAGGCCGCCCGCGAATTGCCGCACCACGACGAACGGTATCGGGAATACGCTCCGGCTCTGCGACGCAGTTTCGCGGGGATGACCGCATCGGAGGCTGTTTTGCTCGTGGGCCTGACCTTGGTGTTGGATTGACCGGACTCACAAAGAAACGCCCCCATCGTCACAAACCAACATCCCCGAGGTTTTGTTCCTTCACCATCGGGCCGGGACCGAAGAATCCAGCTCTTCCGTCCCGGCCAGATTTTGCGTATCCTGCCGCTTCACCCATAAAATTCACAGGAGCGGAAGCGTCAATGCGTATTTTGTCCCAACAAATCAGCACGTACCTGGAACGGGCCTCGTGGATTCGAAAAATGTTCGAGACCGGAGCCAAACTGAAACAGCAATTCGGCGAGGACGCGGTATGCGACTTCAGCCTGGGCAATCCCGACCTGCCCCCGCCGCCCGCCATGGCACAGGCCGTTCGCGAGCTGGCCGATCAAGCCGATCAACCCATGATCTTCGGATACATGCCCAACGCGGGCTACCCCTTTGCGCGGGAGGCTCTGGCAGAGCATCTCGGGCGTGAACAAAACGTGGACCTGCAGGCCGATGATCTGATCATCACCTGCGGTGCGGCCGGAGGACTCAACGCCCTGTACCGGGCCATTCTGGAGCCGGGCGACGAAGTGGTCTGCATTGCCCCTTATTTTGTGGAATACGGTTTTTATGCCGAAAATTCCGGCGCAACGCTCAAGCCCGTGCCTGCCCGCAAAGAGGATTTTGCTCCAGACCTGGACGCGCTGGAAGCCGCCATCTCGGACAAGACACGCGTGCTGCTGGTGAACTCGCCCAACAACCCCACGGGCGCGGTCTACACTGAAGAACAGATGCGCGCCCTGGGCGAACTGCTGGCCCGCAAGTCCGAGGGCCGGGAACGTCCCATCTTCCTGCTGCTGGACGAGCCGTATCGGTTCCTGACGTATGACGGTGTGCAGGCGCCCGCGGCCCTGGGCATGTATCCCTACACCGTGCTGTGCAGCTCTTTTTCCAAGAATTTGGCCCTTGCCGGTGAGCGCGTGGGCTACGTGGCCCTGAATCCGGCCATGCCGGAGAAAGCCGAACTCATGGCCGGGCTGGTGCTCACCAATCGGATTTTGGGATTTGTGAACGCCCCCGCCATCGGGCAACGGTTGATGGTCAAGTCTCTGGGTTCCCAGGTGGATACTTCGGTGTACGCCGAGCGCCGTGCGGCCATGGCCGCTGTGCTGGATCAGGCCGGCATGACCTACGCCATGCCCAAGGGAGCGTTTTACTTCTTCCCGCAGGTGCCGGGCAGCGACGACGACGTGGCCTTTTGCGCGGCATTGCAGGAGGAGCGCATCCTGGCCGTTCCCGGACGGGGATTCGGCATGCCCGGGTTCGTGCGCTTGTCCTTCTGCTGCGACAAGGCCATCATCGACCGAAGCGCTGAAGGCTTCGCCCGTGCGGTACAAAACTTCCGAGCCTCGGCAGGAGCGTAAACCTACGCTCGTCGGAACGGAATCAACCCGGCCTGGCCATGCGGCGACAGAGGGATCCTATTCCCGTCCTGTCGCCGCTGCCCGGGTTGGCCATCCATGCACCCGTGGGCCGGATGATTTGCACTTTACCTCACTTCGTGGAAGGACTATGGATACCTCTCATCCAGGGGATGAGGTCCGACCCGGCGTGTAGCGCTCGTGAACGGCCGTAGCGCCTTGCTGCGGTGGGTCGAAGGGTTGACCGACGACGTATTGTCTCCATTGCCTGGAAGTGCTTCGGCACCTCTGGGCCTAATCATCCAAGGAATACGCCTTCATGTTCGACAACAAGCAAATTTTGATCACGGGCGGCACGGGTTCTTTTGGCAAGGCCATGGTACGCACCATTCTTGAACGCTATAAGCCACGGCGCCTGGTGGTGTTCAGCCGCGACGAACTGAAACAGTTTGAGATGGCCCAGACGTTTTCTCCGGAGCAGCATTCCTGTTTGCGGTATTTCATCGGGGACGTTCGGGACGAGGAACGTCTGCACCGCGCTTTCCATAATATCGACTATGTGATTCACGCCGCAGCCATGAAGCAGGTTCCGGCCGCGGAATACAATCCCTTTGAGTGCATCAAGACCAACATCATCGGCGCCCAGAACATCATCAATGCGGCGCTGGATAACAATGTACAGAAGGTCATCGCCCTTTCCACGGACAAAGCGGCCAATCCGGTCAACCTCTATGGGGCCACCAAGCTCTGCTCCGATAAGCTCTTTATCGCGGCCAACGCCTATCAGGGAACACGTGAAACCACGTTTTCCGTGGTGCGCTACGGCAACGTGGTAGGTAGCCGGGGAAGCGTGGTGCCGTTTTTCGTCAAGAAGCGGGCCGAGGGTGTTCTGCCCATCACGGACCCGCGCATGACCCGGTTTTGGATCACCCTGGATCAGGGCATCGACTTTGTGATCTCCTGCCTGGAAAAGATGGTGGGCGGCGAAACCTTCATCCCCAAGATCCCGTCCATGAAGATCGTGGATTTGGCCAAAGCCATCGCCCCGGAGTGCCGCACAGAAGTCATCGGCATCCGACCTGGGGAAAAGCTGCATGAGGTCATGGTGCCTGAAGACGAGGCCCGCAACACCATTGACATCGGCGATCGCTTCATCATCAAGCCGACCTTCAACAATCTGGCGCCGCGCTACGAAAAATACGAAGGCAAACCGGTTCCCGATGGGTTTGAATACAATTCCCGGGACAACAAGCAGTGGCTTTCGCATGAAGAACTGTGCAAGTTGGCGGGGCTGGAATGATTCCCTACGGGCACCAGAGCGTTGACGAAGAAGATATTCGCGCCGTCACCGAGGTGCTCCGTTCTGACTGGCTGACCTGCGGTGCGCGGGTGGGCGAGTTTGAGTCCAGTGTGGCCGATTTTTGCGGGGCAAAGCATGCCGTGGCCGTTTCCAGCGGCACGGCGGCCCTGCACGCGGCCATGGCCGCTTTGGGTATCGGGCCTGGCGACGAGGTCATCGTCCCGGCCATGACCTTTGCGGCAACGGCCAATGCCGTGCTGTATTGCGGGGCGCAGCCCGTGTTTGCGGACGTGGACCCGGACCGGCTCCTCATTGATCCCGATCAGGCAGCCGAGCTGGTCACTCCGGCCACCAAAGCCATCGTCGGCGTGGATTACGCCGGCCACCCCTGCGACTGGATAGCTTTGCGTCGTTTGGCTGACCGGCATGGACTGCAACTCATTGCAGACAGTTGCCACGCCATCGGCGCGCGCACTGTGGACGGGGTCGCTGCAGGCACCTTCGGAGACATGAACATCTTTTCCTTCCACCCGGTCAAGCATGTGGCTACGGGCGAGGGAGGCATGGTCCTGACGCAGGATGCAACGCTGGCTGAGAACGCCCGGCGTTTTCGGAATCATGGCATCACCACCACGGCACGCCAGCGGGAAAAGGCGCACGCTTGGCAATATGACATGGTGGAATTGGGCTACAACTACCGCATCACTGACATTCAGTGCGCGCTGGGCATTACCCAGATGCACAAACTGCCGGCGTCCCTTGACCGGCGTCGGGAGATTGCGGAACGGTACAACGCACGCTTTCAGGGTACTCCGGTGCGCCCCCTGGGGGCCGAGTCCGGCGTGGAGCACGCGTATCATTTATATGTGGTGCGCGTCGCCGAACGCGACCGGGTCTTCGCGGACTTGCGGCAACAGGGCATCGGTGTGCAGGTCCACTACCGTCCCGTACACCTGCACCCTTACTACCGGGAACGCCTCGGAACAGCGCCCGGTCAATGCCCCGTAGCCGAAGCCGCCGTGAATGAAATCCTTTCCCTGCCCATGTTTCCTGGGCTGGGGGAAGAGGATTTTGCATTCGTGGTCCGGACTCTGCTTGAAACCTGCCCGGCGTGAGATCGTCGAACCCTATCCGGCCTTGGTGGGAGTTACCTCCGAAATTTTCTTGAAACTATCCGACAACGAATGAGAGCGACCATGCTGAAGCAAACGGTATCCATCGCGGGGAAAGAAGTCGGCGCTTCGAATCCGCCCTACGTCATCGCAGAAATCGGCTCAAACCACGACCAGTCCAAGGACAAGGCTTTCCGCATGATCGACCTGGCTGCGGAAGCCGGGGCGCATGCCGCCAAGTTTCAGCTGTTCCAGGCGGACAAGATGTATCCTGCCGAAACGAAGATGCACGACATTTTTCGCTCCATTCAGCTGGACAGCGGCTGGCTTACGGATCTTGCGGCCCGGTGCGATGAGGCTGGTATCCATTTTATGGCCTCTCCCTTTGATGAGCAGTCCGCGGATAAGCTCGAAGCCGCAGGCGTTCCTGCCTACAAGGTTGCCTCTTCGGAAACAGCCAAGCCCGGCTTGCTTTCGCACATTGCCTCATTCGGCAAACCCGTAATCATCTCTACGGGTATGTGCGACCTGGTGGACATTCACGATGCCGTGCAGATTTGTCGCCGGGCCGGGAATGAGAATGTTATTTTGTTGCAGTGCGGCGCCATGTACCCCATTCCGCCGGAACATGTGCATCTGCGTGTCATGGACACGTTTGCTTCACTGTACGGCTGCCCCGTCGGGTTTTCTGATCATACTACCGGCATGGCCGCGGCCGTGGCCGCTGTCGGCCGGGGAGCATCGGTCATTGAAAAGCATATTACGCTGGACAGGAATTCCGACGGACCGGACCATTTCTTCGCCATGCAGCCGGAAGAGCTGGTTACGTATGTTGCCATGATCAACGAGGCCCACACTTGCCTGGGCAGCGCG
This sequence comes from Paucidesulfovibrio gracilis DSM 16080, assembly GCF_900167125.1. Classification (NCBI taxonomy): domain Bacteria; kingdom Pseudomonadati; phylum Thermodesulfobacteriota; class Desulfovibrionia; order Desulfovibrionales; family Desulfovibrionaceae; genus Paucidesulfovibrio; species Paucidesulfovibrio gracilis. The sequence goes on along the minus strand of NZ_FUYC01000015.1, from coordinate 27,749 downwards.
GAAAAATGCATGCTCCCGTGGGAGCGTGCAAAAAGTCGGCGTGAGGGGCTTTACGCCGCCCGGGACATTCGGAAGGGTGAAGTTTTGCAGCCTGCAGACATTTTGATACAGCGACCGGCCGGGGATATCCGTAAGCGGCATTTCCTTACCCTTGTGGGGTCGTCGGTCCGTAAGGACATCGCCCAAGGGGAGGGGTTCTCTTGGGAAGGATTAAACATAACCGATTCATAGCTTCTACAGCTCCATAGCGACTGATGGAAGCTGGAGAATACGGATAAGAACGCATGTCGGAACGAACGGCGAAAGGGAAAAAAAGTCAGGTGCTCCCGGGAGGGGTTGTTGCGGTGATCCAGGCCCGGATGGGGTCCACGCGGCTCCCCGGAAAGGTGCTCAAGTCCGTGGCTGATCGACCGTTGCTGGGATATTTATTGGAGCGAGTTCGTTTGTCGCGGGTTGATGACCTCATCGTCGCCACCACGGAAAACGCAGAGGATGACGCCGTGGCCGCATTTTGCGCCCAGGAAGGCGTGACTGTTTATCGTGGGTCTGAGCAAGATGTGCTTGACCGGTTTTATCAGGCGGTCAGGCCAACCACTTGTCAATATGTGATGCGTCTTACCGGAGATAACCCGTTGCTGGATCCCGGGGTATGTGATCGGGTGCTTTCGGAAATGGCTGCTTCTTCATGCGATTTTGTCGGGCTGGGTCCAAGTTTTGCCGAGGGGTTGGATTGCTGTGTGTTTCGGCGAACTGTTTTGGAAGAAGCCTGGAAGGAGGCGAGTCTCCCCTCGGAGCGCGAACACGTCACACTTTTTATCCACAACCATCCCGAGCGGTATGATATTCGGCGATTGAAAAATGATTCCGATGACAGCGCCATCCGCATCACCGTGGATGAATCGCGTGATTTTGAAGTTGTCCAAAAGATCATCACGGAACTGTATTCCGATGGCTCGATCCCCACTTTTCAAGAAATCAAGGCGTTTCTTTCGGAAACCGGCCTTCATGCGTTGAATGGCGAGATACCCCGGAACGAAGGACTCACTAAGTCATTACGCGCAGAAGCAGACACAGCCGGTTCGGGTAAGGATTCCAGGTAGGGAAATGCATTTGCGTCCCGGATTGAAACTGTATTCAACAAACACGGACTTGCTTCCAGACGTTCGTCATGCCGCGGATGTTGGTCTTTTTTCTTATGTGGAGCTATATGCCGTTCCAGGATCATATGAAAACTGCGCCGCACACTTTCAGAATTTTCCGCTTCCGGTCACTATTCATGGCCCGCATTTTGGGCATGGCGTTAATATTTCCCATCCTGACTTTTTTTCAAAAAACGTGGAACTGATTCGGGATGCACGTCTTTTTGCCGATTTGTTCGATTCGCCGTGGATTATTTTGCACGGGGGGTTCGGCGGCACAGTGGCAGAAGTTGTTCGGCAGGGGGCATTGTTTGAGGAACCCCGGCTTGTGATTGAAAATGTGCCAAAGGTGGGGCTGGATGACCAGTCCTGTGTTGGGTACACGCCGGAACAAGTGGCCATCATCGCTGAATCGCAGGGGTTTTCCGGGTTTGTCTTGGACGTTGGACATGCGATATATGCGGCAAATGCTCTCAAGACGGACTGGAAACTTTTTTTGCAGCGTTTTTTTCAAATGAATCCAGTTGGATTCCATCTATCCGATGGGGATCTTTCCAGTGTTCAAGACCGGCATGAAGGATTTGGCAATGGCGATTTCCCCCTCGGCGAGATTCTTCAGGCATTGCCGGATAATGCCTGGGTCACGATTGAAACGCCGAAGGATCTTAGTTTCGGCCTCCGCGATTTTCAGCGGGACATGGAGAAGCTCAGGTCAATAGCCGATGGGTCGAGTCTCTAAGGAAAAAGCATGATAGCCGAAATGTTATCCAGACTGTCGGGATACTCCGGCACTTACCAGCTGTATGGTGAATCAGCCTTTGCCGACACTGTTCGCACCGGGTTGCCCTGGAGCGACATGCCGAATGCCGCCTGCTTTGCAGGAAACCGGAAGTATCTGTATCGCGCCCTGGAAAACGATAATATCAGAACCATCTTCCTCTCTTCCCAGGTGGTTGTCGCGGACAAGGCTTTGAAGGAGATTTCGGCATCCCGAGGGGTTGTGCTCTCCTCCAAGGCTGAAGAGTTGTTTTATCTCGTGCACAATGCTCCATTGCACAGGGTCTCAGGTGCCGCGGATGTTTTTGTGGAGCCGTTTGTCCATCCCACTGCCGAGATACACGAAACAGCTGTTTTGGCCAAAAACGTGCACATTGCAGAGCACGTCACTGTCGGTCCGTATGCCGTGCTTCACGACAATACCGTGGTTGGCGCCGGAACCCGCATAGGATCGCATGTCGTCGTGGGGGAGGATGGGCTGTTTCCCCGGATAATTCAGGGCAAAAAAACGCATATCGTCCATTTTGGGGGGGTTCGCATCGGGAAGGATGTGCGAATCCAGGCCCAAAGCACCGTAGCATCTGCCGTTTATCATGGCGGCTTCACTGTTGTTGGCGATGAATGTCATCTTGGATTTGGTGTGTCCATTGGACATGATGCCTGTGTGGGGGATCGATGCACGCTCTCCAGCAAGGCCTTGATCGCCGGAAGAACCCAGGTGAGCAGCGACTGCTGGATTGGAGCCGGGGCGTTGGTCAGTAATTCGCTACATCTCGGAGAAGCGGCATCTGTAAAAATCGGTGCGGTTGTTGTGTCTGATGTTGCGGATGGAAAAGACGTGTCCGGCAATTTCGCCGTTGACCACAAACTCAACATCGCCCGGATGGTCAAGAAAAAATGACAACACAGCAGTTAATTCGAGGGGATCGGGACTATGTGCTCGGCGCAGATATACTGGATGCGATTCTTGCTGAATTTAGCGTCGGTCAGGACTGGAATTTTGATTTTGTTGTTCAGCGGAAATGTAAAAAGCAATTTCGTATTGTCGGTGAACTGACCGATATTCCCGCGGAGTCAGTCGTGGGCCGATACCAGGATTCCTCACACCGTTTGTGGGTGATTGAGGGGCAGGATATGCTTACGGAAAGTGTGGAGGATGACGAAGCAACCTTGCAGAGCTATTTGACATGGAAAGATCAGATGGTTTTTGCTGAAACCTTGCCTGCGTCGTTTTCACTTACACGATATTGTGTGGTTGGATTTAAAACGTTGCTGAATACCCAGGTTTTGAAAGATTCCAAGAATAAATTTTTGTTTACAAGGTTGAAGGTACATAAACAACCAGATTTCCCCTGTGGCATTGAATACAAGCGCTGTATCAACAAACGGTTTTATGAAGGCCGGATTGTTGGTGACGGTGAACAGGTTGGAGAAATTTATTTTTATGCCGAATAGGCTCGGTTCCATTTTTGACATCATTTTTTTTCAGGAGGAGTTCCATGATCTCCAAGGATGATTTTCGCACTGCATTTCATACGGCCGTTGCCGGGGTTCTTTCCACTCCGCAACCTCCTATCAGAGACGACGAAACATTTGCCGAGTACGGATTGGATTCGCTCGACATCATGAACATCCTGCTTTCCACCGAAGAAACTCTCGGCATCGACATCGGCGAGATGGAGGTAACGGACCAGGATTGTTTCGACACCCTGTATGAGCAGTATGCAAAAACAGTTGCAAACTAAATATGAACAGGATGACCACAGAGTGACCGTATGGAATTAGTTCGTGCTGGGGACCAAAATTTTGAGAGTTTTTGGAAGCAGTTTGTTGCTGAATTTGGTTGCCCCTGGCGGTATACGTATGGGTATCTGCAGTATCAGCGGGCCTATTGTGGGAAGCATCTTCTTGATGATTGCTCTTTCATAGTGGTCCGCGACGGAGTGCCACTGGCGTTGGTCCCGTTATTTCTCGTCGACTTCCCTCCTTGCCGTCAGCTCGGTTTCGGGGCGGGATTCGCCCCGTCCCCGTTTGTGCATCCCGAAACCGGGAAAACGCATCAACGCAAAATTCTTTCTCGTTGTTACGAAGAGTTGGAGACGATTGGTCTATCAACGGGCGCGGCCAAAATGCGGATGCTGATCGATCCAGCTACCAATCCGGACAGCAATTACCTCCAACAGCAGGGCTTTCTGGACGTGTCTTTGGCCAGCGCTTTACTGGATCTTCGGCAGGATCCAGACACGTTGCATGCCGGAATTCGGCGTCGATACAAACCCATGATCAACAAAGCGAAACAAAATTTCGTTTATGTTGTGTCGGATTTTTCTTCACCGGACAGAGAGCTTTTTGATGAATATTGTGAAATGCACCACAAAACTGCAGGGCGTATCACTCGCCCTTTACAAAGTTTTGAGGAGCAATATTCGGCATTGTTAAACGATGAAGGGATGTTGCTTGGGATAAAGGATGGAGATTCCTTTGTTGCCATTTCTTATTTCTTTCATAGTGCCTTGAGTTGCTACTACGGCTCCGCTGCGGATGATCCCGATTATGAGGGGGGTATACCGCTGGAGCACTCCATTATTTGGGCTGCAGCAGAGTATTACAAACAACGGGGAATCCCGTTTTTCGAGCTTGGGCTACAGCAGTTTGGGCAACAGTTATACGATTTCCCTTCAAAAAAGGATCTGGGAATTTCTTTTTTCAAACGGGGTTTTGGCGGCAGGATTGTTCCGATGTTTCGGGGAGTCCGCTATTTTGATGTCCGAATTGCTGCTCATGAGATCCGGGAAAATGCAGAAAAGTACATCAATTCTTTGCAATTTGAGTGATCACACCACCAAGTTTGGCGGGAAATCCTGGACGATATTTTTTTGACGGATACGATAAAGGGGAGCTACATGGGCGAAGTTACATTTGAAAATTACGGCAAGTATGCGAAGTGCGTTGAAAACACTACCGCAATCTCCGGTCGTTATTGTATCCAAGCCGATGCGGAACGCCGTATTGTCAATGACCTGATTTCCAAACTCAGTATACAGTCATCAGATTCCCTTCTGGACATCGGTTGCAATATTGGAACAGTTTTTATTCCTCTTTCTTTTCTCGTAGCCCAAGCCACGGCTGTGGATCACCCGGATTGTCTGGCACGGCTCCAAGAACGCTTTAAGGGGGAAAACGTCCGGTATATGGCAGGAAATTTTTTGACTCTCCCTTTCAATGATGAGCGATATGATAAAATTTTGAGCTATAGTGTACTGCATTGCCTGCGTAAGGATGACTTGGTTCCTTTTGTGGAAAAGGCCATTTCCCTCCTGGCCCCCGGAGGGAGGCTGCTCCTGGGCGACATACCCAACACCAGCTTGAAACAACGGTTTTTAGATTCTGACGAAGGGATCCGTTTCCAGGAGGAATGGAATCGCCTTTGTTCCCAAAATGATTCGACGAAGGAATGCAAAGAAGTCGTGGACTGCAAACCGGACCCCGACAATGCACAGTTCGACGACGAAAGTGTCTTGGCGTTGACCGCTTATATTCGAAAGCTTGGTTGCAGTGCCTACATTCTTCCTCAGAATCCCGAACTTCCCTTTGGGCATACTCGCGAAGATATTTTAGTGATCCGGCCTAGATAGTTTTGCCAAGCAGAATCGGTTGTATTTTATGACTACTTTTTCCCGTCTCGTCCTCGGTACCGTTCAACTGGGCTTGCCCTATGGCATTGCCAACACCTCAGGGCGGCCCGACCATGAACAAGCTCTGGCCATAGTGCGTGCCGCCGTGGAAAATGGCGTATTGGAGTTCGACACGGCACAAGGCTACGGAGACAGCGAACGCGTCCTGGGCCGTTGCTTTCAGCAATTAAACTGCGCCGCACGCGTCCGGGTCGTAAGCAAGCCTGATACGAAACTTGATTTGCGCTCGCCCATTGCCGTCCGATCCGCAGTAAACCGTTCGCTGGATGGGCTTCAGATTTCCGCTCTGGAAGGCATGTTGCTCCATCGCGAGGAGTTTCTTGATGATTGGAAGCAGGGGGTGGGGCAAATATTTGCAGACCTCGTAAAAGACGGATTGCTGCGACGCGTGGGCGTTTCGGTGTATTCACCGCAGGCTGCGTTGCGTGCATTACAAACCGAGGGAATCGACATGGTACAGATTCCCGGGAATATTTTTGATCGACGTTTTGAGCGGGCCGGTGTTTACACCCTGGCCGAGCGTCTAGGAAAAACCCTGTATGTTCGGAGCGTATTCCTTCAAGGACTTGTCTTTCATACTCCCACGACTCTGCCGGAACATATGGCCTTTGCAGGCGACAGCGTGCGGCGATTCAATGCGCTGGTCGCCAAGTGGGACTTGACCCCCCAACAATTATCCCTGGGGTATATCCGCGCTGCGGCGCCGAATGCCAAGGTCTTGTTCGGAGCGGAAACAGACGCACAAGTGCTGGACAATCTGGCCTCCTGGTCCACCACGCTTTCGGACGAATGTTTTCAGGACATTCAAGCAACCTTTGATAACGTGCAGGAACGTGTGCTGAATCCCGCACTTTGGAGCGAATGATGAAATTGCAGCAATCCCTTGCCATGCAGGAACGAGCCAAGAAACGCATCCCCGGAATGTGTCAGCTGTTGTCCAAGCGACCGGATATGTTCAGTCTCGGAATTTGGCCCGGCTACTATTCCAGAGCCAAAGGCGTCACGGTATGGGATTTGGATGGCAATGAATATATGGATATGAGCATAGCAGGCATTGGAGCCTGTGTCCTGGGATATGCTGACGACGAAGTCGATGAAGCCGTACGGCGGGCCGTTTCCGGCGGCGTTGCCAGTTCGTTGAATTGCCCTGAGGAGGTCGAACTCGCGGAATTGTTGTGCGAGCTGCATCCCTGGGCGGACATGGTCCGCTATGCCAGAGCAGGAGGCGAGACCATGGGGGTTGCCGTTCGTATCGCCCGGGCGCATACCCGTCGTAACATTGTTGCGTTTTGCGGTTACCATGGCTGGCAGGATTGGTATTTGGCTGCGAATCTCGGCACCGGCAATGAGCTGAACGATCATTTGCTGACGGGGTTGGATCCTGCCGGGGTGCCGGACCATCTGGGCGGCACGGCCCTCCCGTTCCGCTACAACCGTTTGGACGAACTGGAAGCAATCGTCGCTGCTCATGGAGATGATCTGGCGGCAATCGTTATGGAGCCGTTGCGGAATCTGGAAGCGGCCCCCGGGTTCATCGAAGGAGTACGTACCCTCGCCGACAAGGCAGGGGCCGTCTTCATCATGGATGAAATTTCTTCCGGGTTCCGGCTCAATACAGGTGGAGCACATCTGGTCAAGCATTCCGTGGAACCGGACATGGCGGTTTTTGCCAAGGCCATGGGCAACGGATACGCCATTGGAGCGGTTATCGGCCGTGAATCCGTAATGCAGGCCGCGCAAGGCAGTTTTATCAGTTCGACGCATTGGACTGAGCGAATCGGTTTTGCCGCAGCTTTGGCGACCATTGGCAAGCATAGACGCGAGAATGTGCCGGAGCATCTGATTCGCATCGGCGGTCGTGTCATGAAGGGGTGGGAAGCGCTGGGCGAGAAGCACGGTCTGAAGGTGCATGCTGGCGGACTGGAACCCATGGGCCATTTTTCCATTGAACATGAAGCGTTCCCAAAGGTGAAGGCCTATTATGTGCAACTCATGCTGGAGCAGGGCATCCTTGCCTCAAATTTGTTTTATGTGAGTTACGCACATACGGATGAGCATGTGGACCGATATCTTGCGGCGGCGGACAATGCCTTTGCAGCCATTGCCGAGGCAGTGGACAAGAATGATTTGGATGCACGGTTGAAAGGAAAACCATCGCAGACCATGTTCAAGCGGTTGAACTGAGTTCTCCATCGTCATGATGGGACGATGATTTCCTTTTCCAACGAGAATAAGCCCCTTTTTAGCATGAAAAGGGGTTTATTGTTGAACTGTGCAAATGTTGTCTACTTTCCTTCCTCGACTTTCGGCGGCAGGGTACGGACGTGGATGTCGCGTTGCGGGAAGGGGATTTCGATGTTGTGTTCCTTAAACGCATCCCAGATGTTCAGGAGCACTTCGCTCTGCACATTGACCACGCCTTGATCCGCATCACGAATCCAGATGCGGACCTCCAGGTCTACGGAGTTATCGCCGAATCCGGTGAGCCGGCCAGCGGGAGCCGGGTCGGGCAGCACGCGGCGGACCTTGCGGGCGGACTCCTCCATGAGTTGCAAAGCCAGACGCGGATCCGCGTCGTAGGAAATACCCACTGGGATTTTAAGGCGCACATTGGGATCGGTGTGGGTCCAGATGACCACGTCGTTGGTGATCAAATTTTCGTTGGGGATCAGGTATTCCTTGCCGTCACGGGTTTGTACCGAGGTGAAACGGGCGTTCAATGACGTGACCACGCCATAGACCCCGCTCATTTCCAGCGTGTCGCCGGGTTTGATGGATTTTTCAAAGAGCAGGATCACCCCGGAAACCAGGTTGGCGAAAATCTTCTGGAGTCCAAAGCCCACCCCCACGCCGATGGCGCCGGAGAGCACGGCCAGGCTGGTCAGATTGACTCCGGCGCTGGAAAGCGCCAGCACGAACGCCAGGGCAAACAGCGAAAATTTGACGCCCTTGCCGAACAGCACCTGGGCCGATGGCGTCAACTGGGCGTTGCGCCGGAGTTGCTCATCGGAAAAGCGGCTTAGGTTCGCGGCCAGCTGATACAACAGCACGAACAGCAGGACAGCCTTGATGGCCTGGAGCAGGGTGACGCGTGCGTCGCCAAAATTCATGCCCAGTCCGTCCATAAAGGCCAGAAGCGGATCCAAAAGCCCCACCACGTCCAGGGCCACGAGCACCCAGACCGACACCGAGGCCGCGTGTCCCCAGAAGCGGTTCAGGATCAGGCCCGAGGCCAGTCGGATGGCGATCCAGGCCAGGGTCAGGGTGGTGGCTACGTCCAGCAGCCGCGCCGGTTCATCCAGACTGCGGAAGGCCACTCCCGCCACCGTGAGCAGCGCCCCGGCCACGCTGAGCCAGACCACACGCTCCACGGCCCGGAACACCTTGCCGAAAAACGCCTCGGCCCGGAGCTGCTGTTCAAACCGTCGGCGGTAGGCCCGGCGCGCCAATTGTCCCAGAGCCAGGCCAAGGGCCGCGCAGAGCAGCACGGCGCCCAATTGAAAAGCCATATTCCAGGTCAGGACCGTGGTCCGAAACCAGCTTTCCAACAGGCTCCACCATTCGCCCCATTGTTGTGCTTCCATGCGTCTCCCTTTCCCAACGCCGTGGGAACGTGCCGTACCGTATCAAGCTGTTGCGCGAATGCAGTATTGATCGTTGGTATTCGCTGCCAATGTCTCCTTTTTTCGTCCGGCCGGTGCAAACGGCACGCAGCAGTGTTTTCCGGCCGGGAAATCAGAGGTACAGATCCAGCAGCACGCCCGCGAACAGCCCCACGGCAATGACACCGTTGAGCGTGAAAAAGGCCGTGTTCACCCGGCTCATGTCCTCGGCGCTGAGCAACCGATGCTCCCAAAGCAGTACCACGGAAACCGCACCCGCTACCAGAAAATATATGCCGCCCAGTCCGGCTGCCCAGCCGCCTAGCAAAAAGCACAACGCCGCCATGACGTGCGAAAGGGAAGACACCAGCAGCGCAGCATTCAGCCCGAACCGGGCCGGAATGGAGCGCAGTCCCTGTTCCCGGTCGAACGTCTCATCCTGGGCCGCATAGAGCAGATCGAACCCGGCCACCCAGAAGGTAACGCCGCAGAAGAACAGGCTCGCGGGCAGGGTCAGGGTGGGATCATGCGCCAGCCAGCCCGCCACCGGAGCCAGGCCCAGCACCGAACCCAGTGCAAAATGGCACCAATGGGTGAAGCGCTTGGTCAGGCTGTAGAATGCGGACCAGAGCAGCGCGGGAACCGAGAGCATCAGGCAGAGCCAGTTCAGCATGGCGCAGGCCAGCACGAAGACCACAGCGCAACCTGCCGCGAATTTCCAGGCAAAGGCCCGGCTCAGTTCTCCCGTAATCAGAGGGCGGCCGCTGGTACGCGGATTTTTGGCGTCAATATCCATGTCCAGCAAGCGGTTCATGGTCATGGCAAAGGACCGCACCGCAACCATGGCCACGGTCAGGGCCAGGAATTCCCCCACCCCGGGTCGTCCGGCAGAGGCCAGAAACAGGCCCATATAGGCGAAGGGCAGAGCAAACACGGAATGTTCGATCTTGATCATCCGGCAGGTAGCCTTGAAATCATTCCAAAAAGCCATACGTCGTCAACCTTTGTGTTTTTGATTGGATATTGGGAAGAGCGAAACGAGCTGCTTTCCGCGCAAAAATGGCGCGAAGCGTGGAAAATGCGTTTTCGCAACGCCCCGGGGAAAAAGGCGTACGTGTCTGTGTCGGGAGATTGTACTGGGCAGCAAGCAACGCATATGTCGGATTTGCTGAAAAAAAGCGGTGCTGTGCCGGATAAAATGCACGGTGCAAAGTGGATTCCCCAAATGCGAAGGCCCGTGTACTGGGCGGCCGTGACACAGCATTTCGCTAGGGGCCGCCTGTTAAAAGCGTTGTACGATCACCGCGCCGAGCACCAGAAGGCCGACCCCGAACACGCGGATGGGGCTGATTTCACGCACGGCAAAACCGAACGCCCCGAAATGGTCCAGGATCAATCCGCCCATGAGCTGGCTGGCGATGATCCAGGCGAGCATGGCCCCGGCCCCGACCTTTTCGGCCAGCAAAATGGTGGCGGCCACGAAAAACGCGCCGAAAAGTCCGCCGGTCCACATCCACCACGGTCCGCGGGCCGCGAGTACGTCCCGCACTATGGGCCGCGTGAATACGCACCACAACGCCAGCACTACCGTACCCACAGCAAAGGAGACCAGGGCGGACGCGGCGGCGTCGCCAACGGCCTGTTTCAGGCGAACATTGATGCCTGCCTGCATGGGCACCAAAAAGCCCGCCACCATGGCGATGAGAATGTACATGCTTTTCATGCGGCAGTGATACGCCGCTTTCACGCCAAGGTCCATGGCTCTATTTTCGTTCTTTTGTCGGGCAACCGTCGACAAATCGTGACCATTCCGCCACACGCCACCAAAAAAACAGGTGTATAGCTCTTGCAATTTCAATCCCTCAGCCATGCGTGGAGGAATGCAGCCATGACGACGAAGTACAAACAGGAAATTCGACGCCACTTGGAACAGCAATTGAAATTGTTGCAGCAGGAGTCCAACCAGGCAGTCGCTCTGGAGAACTGCGCCGACAGTACGGACTATGCCACCCTCCTGACCCAGCACACCATGGAAATGGCTCTCAGCGCCCGCCGGACCCGCCAGGCAGAGGCCTTGGAGCGGGCGCTCAAGCGGCTGGATCTGGACGACGATTTCGGCATCTGTCTGGAATGCGGCCAGGACATCGGCCTGCCCCGCATCAAGGCCAATCCCGCCACGGAACTGTGCGTCCATTGTCAGGCCGAGGCCGAACGAAGCCTGCCGGCCTGCGCCTGATCCGGCGCACAACATCTCACAAGGGGCTTACCCATGTCCGGCGAATCATCCTTTCGCATTGATCTGCACGTCCACTCCAGGCACTCCACCCGGCCCTCGCAATGGCTCCTGCAAAAAATCGGTTGCCCCGAGAGCTTCACGGAGCCGCGTCTCATCTATGAAGTCTGCAAGGGCATGGGCATGGGGCTGGTCACGATAACGGACCACAACACCCTGGCCGGGAGTCTGGAAATCGCGCATTTGCCGGATGCCTTTGTTTCCGAGGAGATCACCACGTATTTCCCGGAAGATAAATGCAAGTTGCATGTGCTGGCCTACGACATCACCGAGGAGCAACATCAGGACATCACCCGGTTGCGGCCCGATGTGTTCGAGCTGGTGCCCTGGCTGCGGGAACATAACATTCCGCACGTCCTGGCTCATCCGCTCTTTGCCGTGAACGACCGGCTCACCCCGGAACATTTTGAACAATGTCTGTTGCTGTTCAACAATTTTGAGCTGAACGGCACCCGGGACGTCATGCAAAATCAGGTGCTGCGCGACATCGTCGGCTCTCTGAGCCGATACGACCTGGAACGCCTGGCCGATAAACACGGCTTGGAGCCGTACGGCGAAGCACCATGGAAAAAAGGACTCACGGGCGGATCCGATGACCACTCCTCCCTGAACATCGGGCGGTTCCACACCGCGTTCGACGGTCCCGCCACGCTGGAGAACCTCAAGCAACGCATCCGGCTGCGTTCCGGGCGTCCCGAGGGAACTCCGGCCACCCCGCAAACCATGGCCCACAATCTCTACGGCATTGCCTATCAATTCTACAAGCAGCGCATCGGCTCCCACTCTTCGGAAACCCGGCATGTCTGCTTTCGTTTTGCGGACAACGCCCTGGATCCGCGCCACAGCGCCGAGCCGGGCATGTTCGCAGGACTGCGGCGGCTGGTCAGTCGAGGCAAGACCGCCTACTGGAGCCGTTTTGCCCGGGGGCGCAATGCCAAGGACATGATGCTTGCCGAGGCCACGGATTTGATCCTGCACGACAAACGCTTTTCCGATCTCGCCGATGGACAGGTCAAGGACGTGCCGGAGCTGGAAGCCGAATGGTCCCGGTTCGTGAATCGGGCTGCCGGGCGGATTCTGCATCAATTTGCCGAGCGCACCATGCAGACCGTGACCAACGGACAGTTTTTCGATATTTTTCACACCCTTGGTTCCGCAGGATCGTTCTACGCCCTGCTTGCGCCCTATTTCGTGAGCTATGACCTCTTTTCCCGGGAGCGCCGTTTTTGCGACGAGGTGCTCAAGACATTTGACCGCCGTCCAAAACGGCCACGCGCTCAGGGGCTTAAGGTCGCGCATTTCACCGACACGTTCGACGAGGTCAACGGCGTGGCGCGCACCATCCGGCAGCAACTCTCCCTGGTCGGCCGCCACAACAAACAAATGCACGTGGTTACCTGCGGTCAGGGACGCGACGAATGCGGCGTGCGGAGTTTTGAGCCGGTGGGGAGCATGAGCATCCCGGAATACCCGGAAATCAAGCTCTACTATCCGCCCCTGCTGGACATGCTGACCTATTGTTTTGAACAGGACTTCGACTTCATCCTTGCGGCCACGCCCGGCCCGGTGGGTATGGCGGCCCTGGCCGTGTCCAAAATTCTCAAACTGCCCTTCCACGGCACCTACCACACTGCATTTCCGCAATACGTCGGTTCGCTTACGGATGACCAGGTGTTGGAAGATGCGGCCTGGCGGTTCATGGTCTGGTTTTATAACCAGATGAGCGTTGTCTACGCGCCGTCGCACGCCGTGCGGGAGGAACTGGCCGAAAAAGGGATCGATCCGGAAAAAATCATCGTCTACCCCAGAGGCGTGGACACCAAACGATTCCATCCCTCCAAGCGGAACGGATTTTTCTCCAAGCGGGACATGGGGTCCGGCATCAAGTTTCTCTATGTGGGCCGTGTTTCGCGGGAAAAAGATCTGCACGTGCTTTGCCGGGCCTTTCGTACCGTACATGCCCAGCGCCCAGGAACCGAACTCGTCATCGTGGGCGACGGACCGTACCTGGAAGAAATGCGTCGGGAATTGCGCGGCCTTCCGGCCCATTTTACCGGAGTGCTGGAAGGGGAAGAACTGGCCCAGGCTTATGCCAGTGCGGATATTTTCGTGTTTCCCTCGGCCACGGACACCTTCGGCAACGTGGTGCTGGAAGCCCAGGCCTCGGGACTGCCCGCCATTGTATCCGACCTGGGAGGACCGCAGGAAAACATCCGCCCGGACCAAACCGGTATGATCTGCAAAGCCGGCAATCCGGATGCCTTTGCCAGATCCATGCTCGGACTCATCGATTATCCGGAACGTCGGACCTACATGGCGAAAAATGCGCGCCAATCCATGGAACAACGGACGTTTGACGCCACTTTTCTGAAAACATGGGAAATCTTTGGCGAATCCGTGCGCTCCGGGCGGTACTCGTAACCTGTGCGCGGCCCTGCGGAGCTGAGAAGCAATGCTCCGGCGGCCAAAGGGTCCGCGACCCTTTGGGATCCCATTTACTGCCCGCGCCTTGCGCGGTCGGGGGCGTGGGGTTGGAAGGAGTCCATAGATTGGACAGGCGAAGCGCACAAAAAAGCCCGCCGACCCGATAGGCACCGGGTCGGCGGGGGATTGAGGAGAGGCCGGACCGTTATGGGGTGGTGCGGCCAAGAGGGAGCTTGGTAAAGCGTCCGCCGTGCAGGATGGGATCGCCCTTGTAGCCCAGCGCCTTGAAGTCGATGTAGTCGGTGCTGTCTACGAGGTCGGCCACGTCCCGCCCCTGGGAGAGCATGAAGCTGAAGTCGGTTCCCCGGTGGGCCAGCTTCTTGAAGTCCACGTCGCGGTGATCCTGATGGCAGCGGTCGCAGGTCTGTTCACCCTTCAGGCTTTCGTGGCACTGTACGCAGGAGAGCGCCATTTCCTTGGGGGTCACCTCGTGGTGAATGCCCCAATACATATTGGTGCGCACCCACATGTATTCCCCGCTGTAGGGCAGGCCGGCGGCCTTCATGCCTTCGGTGAACGCCTTCTGCCAATCCCGGTTCTTCCAATACGCGGTCGGATCGTCCGGCGTAACAGGGAAGAGGTGCGGCACCAGCAGGTAGCGGTGCTTGGCATCGGCGGGCTGGATGCCGTCCATGACCTTGAAGGGGTAGATCTTGGACGAGGGATCCTTGATGGAGCCGACCGGAGCCGTGATGTCCGTGACGACCATTTGCTTTTTCGCGGCCTTGTCCGGCATGGGATCGCCCGGCCGGATGCCCACGGCGTCCGGATTGATGGCGTCGCCGAGCAGCAGCCGTTCCATGTAGCCGTTGTACCAGGCGTACACGGGCTTTTTGGATTCCTTCCACTCGAATTCGCCCTTTTTCCAGAAGTAGTCGGGCATGCCGTACTTATCCTTCACGGGCGTTCTGTCTTTGTCTCCGGCCAGGGACCAGTCCCACCAGGTCTTGGTGGCGGTGCACTTGGAGTAGGCCGGCGAGTGGCAGGTATTGCAGGCCACGGTGTCGCAATGCTTGTTCAGGTGGTAGTCGAGCATGTCGTCGCCGTAGTGCGGCTTGTCGCTGTGGCAGTCCTCGCAGGTGCGCGAGCCTTCGGCCACGGGCAGGGAGGTGCTGCGTCCCTTGATTTTATGGTTTACGGCTTCGTGGCATTGGGTGCAGGTGAAGTCGTACCCGCCCATGTGGACGTCGCAGTTACGGCTGGGGTAACGCAGCACCGCGCACATGTCCGCGTGCTTCACGGCGTCGCCGCCGCCGCCCTGGAAGTGGCAGTTGCCGCAGGTGTTGCGGTTGGTTTGCCCCACCCGCTGGGCCACGTATTTGAGGTCCACTTCGGGCGCGGGCATCCCGGCCTTGGGCGGCGCTTTGACGTAGCTGTCCGTGGTGTCGTGGCAGACCAGGCAATCCACCCGGGTCATGTCCGTGAAGTCAAAGGTCTCATCCTCCCACCCGTACCCGGCGTGGCAGGAGGTGCAGCGCGGCCAGTTGGAGGGCAGGGCCACGCAGAAGTTGTTCACCGTGTCAGTGGCCTTGCCGCTCATGACCTTTTTTTGCCGGTCCACGGTATAGGGGGACGGACCCTTCCAGAGCCAGTGGGCGCTTTGGATCATGTCCTCTCCGGCCTTTTCGTGGCAGCGCAGGCATTCCGCGGTGACCTGCAGGGCCGTGGGATTGTCGGGCAATTCCACCAGCTCCTTGTGGTCTGGCACGTTGTTGCGATGGCAGCCCACACATTTTTCCGGTCCCTGATTCATGCGTTCGTGGCAGTCCATGCATTGCTGGTGATATGCGGCCTTCAGGCCGAGCCGTTCGGGGTGATCGGGGTCAAAGGACTCCCGGTGGCAGGCGCGGCAGGCCACGGTTTCGGAAAGTCGGTCCTGGCTTGCGTCCGCTCCCTCGGGGCTGACGTGGTGGCACAGGGCGCAATTGCCGTCCAGGCTGGCCGCGTGTTTGGAATGCATGAACCGCACCGGGCCGTACATGTCCTCAAAGGTGTTCACCAACGGGCTGTGCAGCAGGATGTACGGGAATTTGATGTCTTTGACGCCCAGTTCCAGATCCTTGAACCGCAGTTGGCGCAGCTTGGGATCTTCGGTGCGTACGTTGGCCACGAATTCCCGAGGTTCCGCGGCCCGTTGCATGGCTTTGGCCTGGTCGGGTGCCTGCCAGCCCTCGGGTGCCGGATGCCTTGGGGCACGCTGCTTTTCCGTGGGCGCGGCGTCCGGAGTGGGATCGGGGGCCGCAAACCCGTTGACCGCGGGCAGCCCCGCGAGCACGCCGAATGCAGCCACGGCCAGCAGGATTCCCGTAAGGGCAAGAATACGCGTTGCGGGTCTCATGAGGCCACCTCCTCCTGCTTGGGCGCGGAGAGCACCGGGGTCCAGGTCACAAAGACGCGGTAGAGGAACATGATGGTGGCCACGGCACCGGCGGTCACCAGAATTTCAGCCATGGCCGGGAAGTAGGGCGAGGTAGCGGTGTGTGGGGTATAGGCCACGATGAAGACGTTCACCCTGTTGAGCACCACGCCGCCTACGATGAGCAGGGCCGAGAAGAACAGGCCGCGCCGCGATCCGCGTACCGTGGGGAACAGCAGCAAAATCCAGGGCAGGATCACGCCCAGCCCCACTTCGGCCAAAAAGCTGTTGGCCGCTGCAGAGCCGTCAAAGGCCGCGCCCAGCGCGCCCCGGTAGAGCACATCCCAAAGCCGGACCAGCAGGTACGCGCCCAGGGTCACGATGGTGAACCGGGAGAGCGGTCCCAGCACATCCATTTCATTATCCAGACGCAGGGACGTGGTGGCTAGGTTGGTTTCCACGATGACCATGGGATAGCCCACGGCAAAAGCGGAGAGCAGGAACAAGAGCGGCAGGAACGGCGTGTTCCACAGCACGTGCATCTTGGTCTGGGCGATGACCATGAGCGTCCCCAGGCTGGACTGGTGCATGCAGGAGAGCACCACGCCTAGAATGATGAATACCCACATGAAGGCGGAGAGCCGCTTATCCAGCCAGGCCAAAAGCGGCACGCGCTGGCCGAAGCGTTCCGCCAGGATGGGTACCATTTCGATCCAAAGCACCGTGAGGTAGGTCATGACGCACATGGCCACCTCGAACAGCGCGGAATTATAGTTGTGGAAGATCATGGGTTTCCAGATGGCCCAGGAACGGCCGATATCCACCAGGATGGCAAAGGCCACGAAGCTGTAGCCCAGGGCCGCGGTGAGCAGCGCAGGGCGGGTCACGGCTTCGTAGGCGCGCCGTCCAAAGATGTGCGCCAGGGCCGCGGTGGTGAACCCTCCGGCCGCGAGCGCCACACCGGAGCCGACATCCAGGCCGATCCAGATGCCCCAGGGCGTGGCGTTGCTCAGGTTCGTGGCATAGCCCAGGCCGCCGATGAAACGGGCCAGGAGCGCCACAGCTCCAGCGATCATAAAGCCGAGCAGGACCAGAACGCCGGGGGTCCAGAAAGGCCGGTCAATGGGTCGCGGTTGATGCTGCATGACTGCCTCCCTATTCCGCGTCCGCATCGTCATGATTGCGGTGCAACAGCTTCATGGTTACGGCCAGAGTGCCGAACAGCAGGGCCGGGGACCAAAGGTAACTGAACAAGGCGTGTTGGATGCTTTCGGTGCGTTTGGGCATGGGGGCGTCCGGGACTTCCCAAAATCCGAGCCGCTCAAAAGGCTGGCCCGCCAAGTACAACCAGCTTGTGCCGCCCGCCTCATGCTCGCCGTAGACGTGGTCCACGTATCGGGCCGGATCATTGGCGATGCGCTGATGCGCCAGATCAAGCAGGGTGGAGCGTTTGCCGAAGGTGATGGCCTCCGTAGGACAGACCGACGCACACCCCGGTGCCTTGCCCTCCTGAATCCGGTCAAAGCAAAGTGTGCACTTGCGCACCTCGGGCGTGATCGGGTCGTGATAGTCGTAGGCCGGGATTTCAAACGGGCAGGCCACCATACAGTAGCGGCAGCCGATGCAACGGCTTACGTCATAATGCACCGCGCCGTTTTCCTTTTTGGAGAGCGCACCGGTGACGCAGGCCGAGGCGCAGGCCGGATCCTGGCAGTGCATGCATTGCACTTTGACGAAACTGGGTACCAGATTGCCCCTGTCGTCCAGAGGACCGGGATAATATCGGTTTACCACAGTGTAGGAACCGGCAGTGGGACGGCGTTTGGCGTCCAGCACCCGCATGTCCTCAAACGGGGTTTCCGGTTCGGGCAGTTGGTTGACCTCGTTGCAGGCCAGCTCGCATTTGCGGCAACCAATGCAGCGGGTCACATCCGTTAGACATCCGTATGGATCCGGCGGTGCCTTGGATTCCCAGGCGTCGGCCCCGGCCGGGACCAATGCGCCCGTGGCAGCCAGGCCCGCTCCGACAATAAATTGCCGTCGGTTCATGCTCATCATCTCCCTCCTTTCCCACAATTCCATTCAACACCGCGCTATCGCGGGCTTTCCTTTTAGGAATAACTTTGCTTTACTCCTCTTTCGACAAGTTGACATTGATGGGCGTCAAGAAGGTGGACGAAACACGTTATTTTTTACGTTTTGCCGGTGTCAGCGTGGTTTGGCGGAAACCACCGGGTACAGCACAGGCTATTCAACGGGCAGGGAAGAAAAATGAGCGCAGGGGAAGATACGCTTCGGGAGTTGCGAACCATGCCTCTTTTTCAGGGGCTTGCGGAGCGGGACCAAGCCGAATTGGCGGACCAGGCCTTTATCCGCCGGTTCGATCCTGAGGAAATGATTTTTCGCCAAGGGGACGAAGTCACGCGTTTCCATGTGCTCATGGAGGGCGGAGTCAAGTTGTTTCGCAGCACCAGCGAAGGCAAGGAACAGACCCTGTACGTGGTGGATCCGGGGGAACCGTTCTGCCTCTGTACCATCTATAACAACCGTGTTGCCCCGCTCAACGCACGGGCCATCGCCGCCAGCCGGGTCATGAGCCTGCCCGGGGACGTCATGGAAAAGCATTCGCACGGCACGCCGCTCTTGCTGTTGAATATTCTGCGCGTACTCAATACGCGGCTGCTCAGTTCCATGCAGATGATCGAAGACCTGGCCCTGCGGGATGTGCAGCAGCGCACGGCGTCTTTTTTGCGGCATACCCTGCTCGCCCAGGGCGATGACGCGGACCGGGTCAGCCTGCGCGTACCCCGGCACGAAGTGGCCCGCATCCTCGGCACAACCCCGGAGAGCATCTCGCGTGTTTTGGCGCGTATGACGCAGCAGGGCATGATCCGCGCCCAGGGACGGGATATTGCTATTTTGGACCGGGAGGCGCTGGACCGCATGGCCGGATAGCAAGCGGGAAAGGCAGACCTCCGGCTTGCCAACGGGCCAATGGCCTTTGGGGTAGCCTCGAGTTTTGTGTGTGAACCGCGTGTGGAAAACTACTCGACGATCGTATCACCCTTCTTGCGATTTCCCCTTTTATAGACGTGAGCAGTACGTCCTTTGATTTTCGATCTGGCCGAACAACCAGGTTCCTTTTTCGTGTTGGCGTGCCGTCTCAAAAATAATGTGGATGATGTAGACAACACCAATCAAACTTGGTTTACTGCGTATTGTATTGGCTTGTATGTTGCTGGTTTTTGACTAAAATCGAATAGGCTAATTATGTAGAGTTGTTGATATAAAATATGCCAATAAGCAGCAATAGCTACATCATATATTGGATTTCGTTTAGGCGGGGTGACCTGCAAGGAGATCATTGATGAAAGACGGAAAGAAAAAATTGACCAACAACGCCGGGGCTCCGGTTTCTGAAAACCAGAACGTAATGACTGCGGGGCATCGTGGTCCCCAACTGTTGCAGGACGTTTGGTATCTGGAAAAAATGGCGCATTTCGACAGGGAAGTGATTCCTGAACGTCGGATGCACGCCAAAGGTTCTGGTGCCTATGGAACGTTCACAGTAACAAATGACATTACCCAATATACCCGTGCCAGTATTTTTTCTGAAGTTGGCAAAAAGACGGAATTATTTGCTCGTTTTTCAACAGTGGCAGGAGAACGTGGTGCCGCGGACGCTGAACGAGATATCCGTGGATTTGCGCTCAAATTCTACACCGACGAGGGCAACTGGGATTTGGTGGGCAACAATACTCCCGTTTTTTTCCTCCGTGACCCGCTCAAATTTCCTGACCTCAACCATGTTGTTCACCGCGATCCCCGCACCAACCTGCGCAGCCCGGCGAGCAACTGGGACTTCTGGACATCCTTGCCCGAGGCTCTTCACCAAGTGACGATTACGATGAGTGACCGGGGCATCCCGTTTTCTTTCCGTCACATGAACGGATACGGAAGCCACACATATAGTTTTATCAACGCGGACAACGAACGTGTCTGGTGCAAATTTCATTTCAAAACGGAGCAGGGCATCAAATGCCTGACGGATGCAGAGGCTGAGGCGGTGATCGGCAAATGCCGCGAGAGTAATCAACGGGATCTCTATTATTCCATTGAGGACGGGAAATTCCCGCGTTGGACCTTGTCCGTCCAGATTATGACGGAGGAACAGGCTGCCAACCACCCTTATAATCCTTTCGATTTGACAAAGGTGTGGTACAAAAATGACTATCCCCTTATCGAAGTGGGGGTTCTCGAACTCAACAAGAATCCGGAAAACTATTTTGCAGAGGTTGAACAGTCTGCCTTTAATCCTGCCAATGTCGTTCCCGGCATCGGTTTTTCTCCTGATAAAATGCTCCAGGGAAGGCTCTTCTCCTACGGCGACGCCCAGCGCTACAGGCTGGGCGTTAACCACCACCTTATCCCGGTGAACAAAGCCCGTTGTCCCTTCCACAGTTACCATCGGGATGGACAGATGCGCGTGGACGGTAACTACGGTTCCACGATTGGCTATGAGCCGAACAGCTACGGTGAGTGGCAGGAACAACCAGATTACTCTGAGCCGCCTTTGGAGTTGAGTGGTGCCGCAGCCCATTGGGATGCCCGTGAGGACGACAGCGACTACTACACTCAACCGGGCAAGCTTTTTAATCTTATGAGCAAAGAGCAACAAAAAGCGCTGTTTGGCAACACGGCCCGGGCTATGGGCGATGCGCCGGAGATGGTCAAGATTAGACACATCGGCAACTGCTTGAAGGCCGATCCGGCATATGGAGAAGGAGTGGCCAAGGCTCTGGGGATTGATCTGCGTAACGTCACGAAGTAGACGATACGTCACCAACGCACCGAGTGTCGCGCGCAAATTTTTCCACACGTCCTAAAACAAACGCAGGGTGGCAAGAAACCTCTTGTCACCCTGTGCTTTGATAATCAGGCAAACGAAACAAGCACTGAACCAATGTTGCGTTCTTTGTAAAGGATTCAGAACGAAAAACCCCCTGGAAGAACATGTTCTTCCAGGGGGTTGTGGTTTGGTTGGAGTTTGCGGTTACGGCAGTTGGTTTTCGTGGTGCGCCGAGTAGTCCATGGTCACGGTGTGGCAGACGCAGCCGCCTTCGGTGCCCATGGTCCCGGCCACGCCCTGGAACTGGAGCGGCGGGATGTTGTCGCGGTCCGCGCCGTAGATGTTCCGTGCCGGGTAGGTGGCATGGGGGCTGTTGTGGCAACCGGCGCAGGCGATGATGCCCATGTCGTCGTGCCGATTGCGGAAGAGCTTGTCGCCGCCCTCGGTCCAGACGTTGAAGGCATTCAGGCCCGGATTTTCAAAGCCGACATGACAATTCAGGCAATCCGGCTCATTGAGCCATGGAATGCGGGGCTGCACCTGTTCGGCGCTGTCCACCATGCGGGATTCGAGCTGACTGAGCAGCACTGCCGCGCCTTTCTTGTCTTTTTCCGCCTTGAGCAGGGATATGGCGTGGTCTTCAAGCGTGCCGTGGCAGTCGGCGCATTCCGCAAAGTCGGCGTGGCGTCCGCGCAGGCATTGCGTGGGACCGTCGGGCCGGTTGGGGTGGCAGTAGGCGCAGGCTTCGGAGCCGCGGTCCGTAAGGTATTGGGCGTGCAGTCCATGCAGGGCCGCGGGCAGATTCAGCAGTTCGGGATTGCCTTCCGCACCGAGCACTGGATCGGGGTGGCAGCTCTGGCAGAGCACGGGCTTGCCGTCTTCCGCGCTTTGCGCCAGGGAGGTGCCGTTCATGCGGTCATGCACGGTGAGCACGTCGCGTCCGGTTTCTGCGGAAATGCCTGCGAAGTCGTCCACCTTCCAGGGACCGCCGTGGCAGTTTTTGCAGCCCATTTCCGTGGACGTGGGGGCCACGACCTTGGTTTCGGCCAGCAGTTCTCCGGATTCCGCATCATGTGCCTGAATGGTAAAGAGCGGGTACGGCTGGTAGCCGCCCGAGTCCGGGTAGGGAACTACGGGAATGAGTTTGGCTTCAAACCATCCGGCGTGGTCTTCGAGGTCCATTTCCCCTTCCACGCCTTTTCCGGCCAGTCCGATGTTTTTGGGCAGTGGCTCGGGCAATCCAAAGAGGATATGGGCGAAGTCCCAGAATTCCGAATGGGCCGAGGGATTTTCAAATCCCGGTTCCACCTTGTAGCTCAGGCGGACATTGTCTGTGACGAGCATGGGCGGGTCGCCCCGTTGCACGAGTTGCGCAAAGAGGTCGTTGGCCGGGGGCAGCAACACCCAGTTGCTGTCGGAGTCCGAGATGCAGTGCATGCCCAGGTTGTTCCAGGCCAGGAGCACGTATTCATCTCCGCCGTCTTCCGGCGCGTTTTGGTCAAAGGGCGGCACTTCAAAGGGCAGGTCCACCGGTTCAAAGATTTTTTCGCCGGTATCGGCTTTGCCGTGCAGTTCTTCGACGATGTAGGCGGCCAGGGCGTGGCGTTCGTCCAGAGTACCCAGGAAGGGCGGCATGTATTTATTGACCTTGCCCATGCCGTTGAGCAGGGCGTCCATGCCGATATGGGTGAATTTTTCCGTGCGCGGCAGGATGTCGTTCATGGGACCGCCGATGGAGTGACAGCTCGCGCATTGCAGTTGGAAGAGGAATTCACCGGCCTTGACGGGATCCTTTTCCGGATCAAGATCCGCAGGCGCCCATTTGGCCCGGGCCAGCGCCCCGGTTTCATTGATTTCCGCGGCCTCGGCCGAGAGAATCGAGTTGGAATAGATTTCATGGTAGATGAGGTAGGGCTTGCGTCCTGCCTCACGGATGAATTCAAAGGAGCCGCTCAATCCCAGCCCCAGGGCCAGGATGACGAAGGCCACCGGGAAGGAGATGGACCGGGGCATGCGTACGGCCATGACCAGTCCGCCCACCACGACCAGCGGAGCAAAAATCCAGAAGTACTGGAAGAACTCGGAAACCCGGTGCGATTTGGCCAGGATCATGCTTTGCTGGGGTTCGGGCATGGCGACCAGATACCACCAGCCCGAGGCCAGAAAGAGCACGAACGGGGCGATGGTCCACAGCGCGCAGACGCGCACCAGCCGGGTGCGGGCTGCTTCGTCCCGGACGCGGGTGGCCGTGAGGAAGCCGAACAACCCCGCCAGCATGAAGGCAAGGAAGCTGCGGAAGAACAGGGACGGCCAGAACGAGGGGTTGAAGAACCCGTCCCAGAACCGTTCCGTCTGGATCCAGTCGCCAGGGGTGAGCATGAAGCCGATGATGCCGTTGACCAGGAAGAGCGAGAGCCAGGCAAAGATAAAGTACAGCCAGCCCACGGCAATGTGCTGACTGCGGCTGAGCCGTTTCCAGCCGTAATAATAGACCAGCAGGGCCACGATTTCCCCCAGGAAACAGACCCATTCCGACGCCCAGCCGAACACGAAGTGGTGGATGAGCGTGATGGTGGCCTGCGGAGAGAGCAGGGCAATGGTGAACCAGATGCCCACTCCGGTCACCCCGCCGAAGACCATGGTCAGCAGCAGGAAGAATTTGGAGTGTTTTTTGACGTAGTTCAGAATTTCCGGCGAATTATGTTTGTAGGCGTATTGTTCCGTCAGCACCAGGAACAGCCCGCCGCCCACGGCGAACTGGGCCACGAAAACATGGACCGTGGCGATGAGCGCGACCCAGAAGCCGCCGCCCAGGGTGGTGAGTTGCCAAATGGGATATTCCATTATGCGTCTCCTTCGATGTTCGCAGGCTTGACGTAGATCCGCACCATCCAGACCACGCAGGGCAGCCCCACGGCCAGGAAGAACAGGAACAGCAGCAGGGTGGAATATTCACCTGTGATGGGCAGCTGCGAGGAGTCGAACCAGGGAGCCAGGTACGCGGTGCGCACGATGTGCCGCGCCACGGCCATGAGCAGCACCGTGACCACGGTGAGAACCGCCGCGAGCACGGGCCTGCGGGTCAGCCCGGTCCAGACCAGGGCCGCCGCACCCAGAATGCCGAGCGCCAGGACGCCGGTGGCGAGTGCGTCGCCGCCCATGAACAGCATCATGATTTCGCCAGGCAGGGCCATGAGGAACCATACGCCCACGGCCAGGTTGACCACTGTGGCGCGCATGAACCAGAGCATGCCGGTTTTCAGGCGTTCCGCATCCTTCTTGAAATGGGCGCGCAGAGCCACGAACAAACCGCCCACGGCCAGGGACGCCACCATGAAGTGCAGATAACGGGGATACAGGACCGGATCATCCAGATTCAGGAAGCCGGCGCCGCCTGTCTTGAAATAGTCGAACCATTTTTCCGGGCGGAGCATCAGGGTCACGTTGTTGGAGAACATGAATCCGATCCAGAGCATCATGCCCAGGGTGAGCAGCAGGAGCGGGGTTCGCAGCCCGCCAAGCCCGTCGAATTTGAGATTATAGATGTAGAGTCCGTAATACGCGGCCAGGAGCAGGCCGATCACGGCCAGCCAATACCCGGCCATGAGCACGGAACTGGTGTAGTCGAACTGGCCGTACACGGTCTGCAAAAACAGCAGCGGAGCCACGCCCATGTTGATGGTCAGGGCCAGGATGGTGGGCAGTTTTTTGGATAGGGAACGCGAAAGAGGCTCCGTGTTCCGTGCGTGTCCCACAAGGCTGATGACCGCACCGCCCACGACCACGTTCATGAATAGGATGTGCGCCACGAACGTGACGACCAGCAGGACGTCGAACCACGGCCCGGGGATCGGGATGGGGTCCACCACGGGAATCAGTTGCGCCGGATCCATACCACTCTCTCTCCTTGCTTGCTGATGAAATATCACTGCATTTTCGACTGTTGCACGCCGGTTGCCCGAACACCCCTCCCGGTCGGAGCACCGATGATGTCCGCGCTTACGGTTTGTCCGTATCTTTGAACCAATACCTCAGCTTTTGCCGACTGGCAACCAGGATAGGTGATTTTCCACGGTCCTTTGAGGTGCGAGTCCTGGAGCGGCGCAGAGTCATTCCATTCATTTCGGCCAGAGCCGTCAACGGATCAGGCCGGGCTTGCCTTTTCCGCCCGGAACGGTACTCTGCCCGGGCAACGGCAAGGAGAACAACGTGCAACACATCAGTTTGCTGGCGGATCTGGGCAATACCACCATCAAATTCCGGCCCGCCACACCGGACCGGCTGCTGGGAAAAACCCACGCCGCCCCCACGCGCAAGCCGGACCAGTGGGCGGATGCGGCCCGACGCGCCCTGGGCAGCGTGCCTCCGCACGAGGCGGCCCGAGAACCCGGCGCGGCCTTTCCACGACCGCTTCTGCTGGCGGCCGCGTCCGTCGTGCCAGGGAGTGTGGAACATCTGCGCGCCGTGGCCCGGATTTTGGAAACACCCTGCCGGCTGGTGCCGGGGGAACTGCCCCTGGACATCGAAAATCAATATGCCCGTCCCGACGAAGTGGGCGCGGACCGGCTCACCGTGGCCTACGCGGCCCGACGGCTTTCGGACGCATCCCGGCTCATCGTCTTGGATTTCGGGACGGCCACGACCTTTGACTGCGTACGCGACAACGCCTACCTGGGCGGACTGATTTGCCCGGGCGTGCGTTCCTCCATCCGCTCCTTTACCGAGGACACCGCCCAACTGCCCCGGCCCAGCCTGGAGGTGGACCCAACCGGACTGCATATCGGGATAAGCACCATGGATAGTCTGAATCAGGGGGTGGTCTTTGGTTTTGCGGCCATGGCCGAAGGGTTGATCCGCCGTTTGGAAACGGCCCTGGGCGGCCCGGCTCTGGTCCTGGCCACGGGTGGCTATGCCCGGCACATCGCGCCCGTATGCCCGGCCATCACGGACGTGCGGCCGGATCTCGTGCTTGAGGGGCTGCGCCTGGCCCTGCCCGAATAGCCCCTTGCGCTTGCGCTTTTTCCCGGGTTTGGTAGGACGAGGCATGGCGGTTTATTGAAAAACGGCCATTTCTTCCAGCAACGAATCATTTTTCATCCTGCGCGTGGAGAGTACTGTGGAACAATTGCGCCGAATCCTCGCGGACCAGCCCTGGCTGACCGATGTCCTCGCCACTGTTGGCCTGCTCTTCGGGGCATGGCTGGCTTTGTTTCTGGCCCGCAGAGTGGCGGTGCGCGCCGTGCACGCCGTGGTGCGCCGAACCCGCATGCCCTGGGACGACGCCTTACAGCAACACAAGGTGTTCACCACCTTAACCTGGTTTGCGCCGCTGTTGGTGCTCTCGCACCTGGGAGACGTTTTCCCCGCCCAGGCCCAGTGGATCGACCGGGGCGTGAACGCGCTCGGATTGCTGGTGGGCGCTCTGGCGCTTTCCGGCCTGCTCTCCGTGCTCAACCAGCTTTACCAATCCCTGCCGCTCTCCGGACGGCGGCCCATCAAGGGCGCGGTGCAGCTCGTCCGGTTGTTCGTTTTCATCCTCGCGGGCGTGGCCATGCTGGCCTTGCTCATGGGCGAATCCCCCTGGGGGCTGCTCTCCGGCGTCGGCGCATTCACCGCCGTGCTCATGCTCGTGTTTCGCGACACCATTCTTTCCTTTGTGGCCGGCATCCGGCTCATCGGCGAGGATCTGATCCGTAAGGGAGACTGGCTGGAAGTGCCGGAATACGGCGCGGACGGCGATGTGATCGACATTGCCCTGCACACGGTGCTGGTGCAGAACTGGGACAAGACCATCGTCTCCATCCCCACGTTCAAGCTTGTGGACGGCGCTTTCCGCAACTGGCGGGGCATGACCGAATCCGGTGGCCGCCGTATCAAGCGGTCCCTGATTCTCGACCTCTCCTCGGTACGGTTCGTGGATGAGGAAATGCTCGACGCGTTGCGCAAAGTGGAACGGATTCAAGGCTACCTGGAAACAAGAACCACCGAGGTGCAGGCCTGGAATCGTGATCACGGCGTGAACACGGAACATCCGCTCAACGGCCGACGCCTTACCAATTTGGGCTGCTTTCGGGCCTATGCGGAACGATATCTGCGGGAAAATCCGTATTTACGGCAGGATATGATTTTGATGGTGCGGCAATTGGAACCCACGCCCCAGGGGTTGCCCCTGGAAATTTACGCCTTTGCCAGCGATATTGCCTGGGTGCGCTACGAGTCCATTCAGGCCGATATTTTCGATCATCTGTTGGCTGCCCTACCCTGGTTTGAACTGCGGGTCTACCAACGCGAACGCGCCCCGGATCCGCGCGGGAAGGACGTGCTGTAACCCGGCGGCCCCGCAGGACGGAAAGGCATGCCTCCGGCGGCCAAAGGGTCCGCGACCCTTTGGAATCCCATTTACCGGTCTCGCGCTGCGCGCGGCCGGGGGCGTAGGGTGGGATGGCGTCCGGGGAATGGCAAGGCGGAGCAGCGCGGCGGCGTGTCGTTCTGTTGCCGCGATTTCCGGGATGGCTCCGCCCTCCCGAAACTCGCGGCAACGGTGCGCCCCCAAA
>NZ_FUYC01000014.1 GCF_900167125.1 Paucidesulfovibrio gracilis DSM 16080 | reverse complement strand
GGGGAAAACCTTTCTGAAGAAAGGTTCTTCCCCCTGGACCCCCTTTCCAAAGACTTTTCCTAGCTCCAGGCCTGCGGCCTGTCGCGGGTATCGTTTGTTTCCCTGATTGTTATTTCCTCCCCCTCCCCAAAAACAAAGGAACGGCCGTAGCCGTTCCTTTGTTTTTGGGGGCGCACCGTTGCCGCGAGTTTCGGGAGGGCGGAGCCATCCCGGAAATCGCGGCAACATGAGATCGCGCCGCCGCGCTGCTTTGCCTGTCCACTCCCCGGACTCCTTCCCGCCGCACGCCCCCGGCCGCGCGCAAGCGCGAGACCGGTAAATGGGGGTCCAGGGGGCCGCGGGCCTCCTGGCCGCCGGAGGCATGCCTTTCAGCCCTGCGGGGCCGCCGGAGGCCGCTGTGGACCATTCTCAAAAGACCTCTCGGCCTTAGAGGGTCTCGCAGCCGTCCTCGGTGATGACGATCATGTGTTCCCAGCGCACGCCGCCCCAGTCGGGCCAGTAGAGTCCGGGTTCCACGGTGACGATCATGCCGGGCTGAAGCACGCCGGTTCCCAGGGGGGAGAGGCTCGGCGGTTCGTGGGTTTCCAGGCCGATGCCGTGTCCCAGCGCATGGGTGAAGAACTCGGCGACGTTTTGTTCCTCGAAGTAGCCTCGGGAGATGCCGTAGGCTTCGGCAAAGGTCATGCCCGGGCGGATGGCGTCGATGGCTTTTTGCTGGGCCGTGCGTACCATTTCCCGCACATTGCGGAAGCGTTCGGACCGATTTTCGCCCACCCAGAAGGTTCGGGTCTGGTCCGAGCAGTAATCATTGAGTCGGCAGCCCATGTCGATGAGCACCAGCTCGTTTTCTTTGAGTGTGGTATTGCCGGGGATGGCGTGGGGCAGAGCCGCGTTGGGTCCGACGCCCACGATGGTGGAGAAGGCCAGCTCGCTGGCGCCCCATTCCCGGAACATACGTTCCGCGTTCCAGGCCACTTCCACTTCGGTCTGCCCGGGCCGCAGGGAATCCTCCAGGGCGCGGAACACGCGGTGGTTCAGGGCGCAGGCCGCCCGCATGCGTTCGATTTCATCCGCATCCTTGATCAGGCGCAGATCCTCCACGAGATTTTCCGTGGCGGTCAGCTGCACGTAATCCCGTAGTTTTTCATGGTCGAACAGGCTCATGGCCTTGGGTTCGAATCCCAGGGAGCCGAGGTTGAGTCCTTTGAGGAACGGGCCGACCTGTTCGAATTTCTTTCCCGAATAAATAAAAACATTTTCTTCGGGCATGCAGCGTTTTGCCGCGTCTTCGTAGCGGGGATCCGTGAGCAGGTAGTCCGTGCCGTTGTCGGTAACCACGAGCCAGCCTGCGGATTCATTGCACTGGGAATCGTGCAGCTCGAATCCGGAAAGGTAGTACCGGTTGGCGGCGTGGCTGACCAAAAGAGCATTCAGCCCTTTTTCCGAAAGCCGTTTGCGCAGCGCCTCACGACGCTGCTGATAGATCGTATTGGTATTGGTCATGATGAAAGGGTGTATGTGGTTTCCTTGCGCTCTTCAAGCATTCGTTGCGCCCATTCCACCCCCTGCATGACGCTGTGGTCCATGTTGCCCACTTCATACTTCCAGCCACCGAAGCGGCCTCTTGAATATATGTCCAATGATTCCAAGCGTGGTTGAATTGTTTCCAAGGCATTGTCGCGTTCCAGCGTGGGGACGGGGTAGCCGTATTCCCGGCTGATTTCAAAGCGGGACACAATGCGTTTTTTCTCGCCGCGATCGAGCAGATCGGCGCGTTGCAATCCGCGCACCACGCGTTCGCTCAGGCTGTCCAAATCTTCTTTCTTGTGTTCGGAGGTCGCGGTTTCGCACATCAGGGCGCGCTGGCTGCCCGGGTGCGCCGTGTTTTGCGGCGAATAGTGATGGAAATTGGTCATGCGGTAAAAGGGAATCTGCGTATCCGGGAAGTACATCCAGCACCGGGTATCCTCGCCCATATGCCGGGGGTCCGTACCCAGGCCGTCCACGCCCAGACCTGTGACGTGTACGCTGTTGTGGGCCAGCTGTGCGGCGGCTTCGACCATGTCGGCGTCGGGCCGGTCCAGCCAGCGGCGCACCAGCAGGTCCAGCGGTCCGGTGTTGAGCAGCACGTCGTATTCCAGTTCCAGCCCCTGATCCGTGACGGCCCGGTGCTCCCGGGCAAACACGCGGGTCACGGCCTGGCCGTACTGGACATGCTTCTCCACACGACGGGCCAAGGCCTGGAAAATGGCTCCGGTGCCGCCCTTTTTGGGAAACCGAAAGGTATTGTTCGGTCCCCAGGCCACATCGTCCTGTTCCAGGAGGATATTTTCCAGCACTTTTTCCAGGGCCACGAGGCTGACGCGTTCGCCGATCCAGGAATAGCCCATGCGCTCCGGCGGGGTGGCCCATACCTTATAATTATAGGGCCGCATGAACACTTCCGCGATGCCCGGGCCGAACACGGTGTCGATCCATTGGCCGAAATCCGCGGGCCGGACGCCGGGACCAGGCTCGGGCCGATTTCCGGGGAGCAGCCCCTGCACGCATTTCCAACGCAGGGCCGGAGGCAGGTGGCGGATGTTGTTCTGAAAGGGGTACGGCACCCAGGTTCCGGCCACCCGGACCCAGGATTCCCGCTCATGTTCGTAATATTCCCCGTCCAGCAGCTCATCCGTGAGCCTGTCGAAATAATCGTAGTGGGAAAACAGCACGTGTCCGCCAAAGTCCCAGGTAAAGCCCTGGGTATCGCGAAAGCTGGCGGCCAGACCGCCGGGATGCCCCTCCCGTTCCAGCACGGCAAAGGATTGCTCGCCCAGCTCCCGCAGCCGATGCGCCGCGCCGAGACCGGTCGGCCCGGCACCAATGATCAGATATTTTACATGCATGAATCAAATATGCGGCATTTCCCACCCCTTGGCAAGGCGGGGAGCGGAAAAAGCGTGATTTTTCAAGGTTGGAACCGTGTGTAACGCATCTTTTTCCAGGCCGTAACGATTCTGTAACTCCCCCCTGCTAACTACTGCCGTCAACAATGAATTTGTTCGCAACCGCTTCAACCCTTTCGGAGGAAAAAAACCAATGAAGAAGCTTCTCGCTCTTGTCGCCGTGTTTGCCCTGATGGCTTCCACGGCCTACGCCGGAAAAGTCGAAGTCAAGGGTTCCACCACCGTGCTGCCCCTGATGCAGCTCGTGGATGATCACTTCAAAGCCAACCCGGATCTGGGCATTCAGATCTCCCTTTCCGGCGGCGGCTCCTCCAACGGCGCCAAGGCGCTCATCGACGGCACCACCGACATCGGCATGATGTCCCGCGACATGAAGGACAAGGAAATCAAGGCTGCCAAGTCCAACGGCCGTGAGCCTATGCAGCACGTGGTCGCCTACGACTGCATCGTCCCTGTGGTGCACCCGGACAACCCGGTCTCCGCCATCACCAAGGAACAGCTCTTCAAGATCTACACCGGCGAGCTGACCAACTGGTCCGAGCTGGGCGGCCAGGATGAAGAGATCGTGGTCGTTTCCCGCGACACCTCCTCCGGCACCTACGACTGCTGGAAGTCCAAGATCATGAAGCGCGACGGCAAGAAGCACAAGGTCTTCCCCGGCGCCTCCCTGCTGGCCTCCAACGGCGCTGTTGCCCAGGCCGTTTCCAAAAACGTGCAGGCCATCGGGTACGTGGGCCTGGCCTATGTGAACTCCGAGCTGAAGGCTCTGCCCGTGGACGGCGTTGCCGCCGGCGTGAAGAGCGCCATGGACGGTTCCTACCCCATCTCCCGCGGCCTGAACCTCTACACCGCTGGTCAGCCCACCGGCGACACCAAGACCGTCATCGACTTCGTCATGAGCCCGGCCGGTCAGAAGATGGCTGCCGACGAAGGCTTCATCCCCATCAAGTAACGACGAACTCCAAGGCGTAACGTGTAAACGTCCGCCGGAACCGCTTCCGATCCGAGGCTGTTCCGGCGGACTTGTGCCAAGCAAAGGGGAACCGCTGTCGTGGACAGGATCAAAATTTTCATCATCGCCGGTCTGTTGGCTGCCGTTGGCCTGGCCCTCTACGGCCACCACAAGGCGCAGCCGGACTATGTGGAACGGGTCTATCTCCAACAACTGGAAATGGCCCCGCATCGCATTATGCCGGACAAAAGCCTGAATGGAGCCTTGAAGGAGATGTCGCGCTACGTCACTTTCGTGATTACGGAAGAGATGGAGACGCGGCCCGGAGATCCGGCTCTGAACGCAAAAAAGCTCCACCAGTCGCTGCTTGAACTGGACGCCCTGACCAAGGAAATCACGGAGCACGGTGCCAAGCTGCGACGCCAGGGACATGGACAAGACCTGGAGGAGCAGGGACTGCACTACCTCGATGACTTCGTCCACGCGCACATGGAGGCCCGGGCCACCTGGTACTACGTGTTCGCCGCCATTTTCGCGTTTTTCAGCGTGCTCACGCTGGTGCTCCGCGCCCTGAACCTGCAACGCAAAACCCGCGACAAACTCATCCAGAGCGTCTTTTTCGGCACGGCCCTCACTTCCATCGTGGTGCTCGGGCTGATCATGGTCTTTCTCTTTCTGGAAGGTCTGCCCATCTTCCAAAAAGTGGACGTCATGGACTTTTTGTTCGGTTACGGGTGGTACCCCACGGACGAGGACGATCCCGAATTCGGCATTTTCCCGCTGATCATGGGTTCCCTTTCGGTCACGGCCCTGTCTTCGGCCATCGCCATTCCTCTCGGCGTCATGACCGCGCTCTACCTGGCGGAGATCGCCTCCCTGCGCGTGCGCAACATCGTCAAGCCCATCATCGAACTGCTGGCCTCCCTGCCGTCGGTGGTCATCGGCTTTTTCGGCATGGTCGTGGTGGCGCCCTTCCTGCAAAACTCGTTCGACATCAACACCGGGTTGAACATGTTCAACGCCTCGCTCATGCTGGCGTTCATGTCCGTACCCACCATCACCTCCGTTTCCGAGGATGCCATTTACGCCGTGCCGCTGGAACTGAAGGAAGCTTCCCTCGCGCTCGGGGCCACGCATAATGAAACCATCTGGAAAGTGGTGGTTCCGGCCTCGCTTTCCGGCATCAGCACGGCCGTGATCCTGGGCATGTCCCGGGCCATCGGCGAAACCATGGTGGTGCTCATGGTGGCGGGCGGCGCAGGCATGGTGCCGGATTCCATCTTTGATCCGGTACGGCCCATGCCCTCGTCCATTGCCGCGGAAATGGGCGAAGCCCCCCTGGGAAGCGACCATTACTACGCCCTGTTCGCCATCGGCATCGTCCTGTTCTTGTTTACCATGCTCTTCAACATCGTGGCGGATCACATTTCGCACAAATACAAGCAGGTGGGCGCGGCCACCCTGTAACGGGGACCACAACCCTCCAGACCAAGGAGATCCATCGTGATGCAGGAATCCATGCAGCGCGTGGCCGCCATCATGGACCAGGCGGAAAAACGGAACCGTCGGCGCAAACTTTCCCAGCTCTTCACCTTCGGACTATTCCAGTCCGCGGCCTGGGTATGCGGGCTTGCGCTGGCCATCATCCTGGGCTTTCTGCTCTACCACGGCGTTCCCGCGCTTTCCTGGGAGTTCCTTTCCGAACAACCACGCGATTCCATGACCGCCGGAGGAATCCTGCCCTGTATCGTGGGCACCTTTCTCCTCGCGCTCAGCGCCATGGTCGTGGCCCTGCCCCTGGGCGTGGCCTCGGCCATCTACCTCAACGAATACGCACGGCCCGGCAAACTGCTGCGCGTCATACGCATCGGCATCAACAACCTGGCCGGCGTCCCTTCCGTGGTCTTCGGTCTGTTCGGCCTGGGCCTGTTCGTCACGGTCATGCAACTGGGCGTTTCCATTGCCGCGGGCGCGCTGACCCTGGGCGCGTTGACCCTGCCCGTGGTCATCGGCACCACTGAGGAGGCCATGCGCTCCGTACCGGACACCTACCGGGAAGCCTCGCTGGGCCTGGGCGCCACCAAATGGCAGACCATCTATCGTGTGGTGCTTCCGGCCTCCCTGCCGGGCATCCTCACCGGTTCCATCCTGTCGCTCTCGCGCGCAGCGGGCGAAACCGCGGCCATCATGTTCACAGCGGCAGTATTTTCCACGCCGGACATGCCCACGTCCATTTTCGACGACGTCATGGCCCTGCCCTACCACATCTATGTTTTGGCCACGGCAGGAACCAACATCGAACAAACCCGACCCCTGCAGTACGGCACGGCACTGGTGCTCATCGCCCTGGTACTGGGCATGAACCTGATCGCCATCTTCCTGCGGGCCAGGCTCCAGCGTAAACTGAGCAAATAGAAAAACCCTACCCAGCCCCGAACCCACGGTCCATTCCGACCTGGTTCGGGGTTTTTTTTGTGTCAATTCGAGAGAATAGAAAGCAGGGTTGCCCTGCGGTCCGTATCCAGGCATACTTCGTTAACATTGTTCGCATTGCCTTCGACGAATCGTTGCCGATGGACCGCCTAGAGAATCCGCAACACAACACGCTGTTCCGGAGCCACTCTTCGGCAGCACCGAAAACGTCCCACACCGTCGAGCCGTTCCATGGGATACCGGTCGGTGGTTTTCGGAATAACGGACACATTGCCGTTTCCATTGATCCGTCGGAAACATGAGAACAACCAAAGGGGGGGGAACGTGGCCATCATTCAATGGACCGATGACATGAGCCTCGGGGTGGAAACCCTGGATGAACAGCATAAAGATCTGATGCACCTGTTGAACCAGGCCTACGAAACCGTGCTGAGAAATCCCGAGGCGGACGATGAACAACGGATTCAGGCCATGCTTCAGGATATGCGGGACTATGCCCGTGACCACTTCGAC
Source organism: Paucidesulfovibrio gracilis DSM 16080 (assembly GCF_900167125.1). Lineage (NCBI taxonomy): Bacteria > Pseudomonadati > Thermodesulfobacteriota > Desulfovibrionia > Desulfovibrionales > Desulfovibrionaceae > Paucidesulfovibrio > Paucidesulfovibrio gracilis. The sequence goes on along the minus strand of NZ_FUYC01000014.1, from coordinate 46,834 downwards.
CTCGAAGAAGAGCACATGCTCCGCCTTGGCTATCCCGGCACGCAGAACCACGCCTTTCTCCACAAGGAATTTCTGCAACGAATCAATGAATTGGAACGCGCCCAGGGACGGCGTGAACTCCACCTGGATATATTCCTCTTTCTCGCGGATTGGCTGCGCACGCACATCCTGCGCGAAGACATGGATTTTGCCGACTATGCCTACTCCGCAAGAGAGCGCGACTCGCACATCAACAAATAACGCTTCATATCCAGACCGCAGGGGTTGGTGAATCCCGTGAGCGCGCCGCCCGCTCCCACCACACGGTGACATGGCACCAGCAGCGGCCAGGGGTTGCGGCCCAATGCTCCGCCCACGGCACGCGCCGCACCCGGTCTCCCGGCCATGGCGGCCAGCTCCCCATACGCCACAGTACAACCGTACCCGACACGGTCACGCAACGTTCGTAAAATCAAACGCGTGAACGCCGTCAGACCCGTGTCGTCCAACGGCACCGCAGGCCACGGCGCATCGCGACCCTGAACATACGCCGCAAGCGCCCCCTGCATGGCGCGGCCCCAGGCGCTCAACGCCGCGTCCGGCCCGGTCCCCACGCTCCAACGCAACTCCATGCCGCAAAGCCCCCGGACGCTCCACTGCAATGTCAGGCCCAAACGCCCGGCTTCCAGATACTCGGTGCGGGGATGAATACCCTCGAACATGAAAATCCTCTTTGTTGAAACAATTGCCTCCGGCGGGCAAAGGGTCCACGACCCTTTGCAATCCCATTTACCGACCGCGCGCTGCGCGGCCGGGATATCCGGCAGGGCTGCTCCGTTGAACCAATCCCGGCAATTTTGGCGGAAAATCAGAGCGGCGTCAGCCGAGAGGAATGAACGGTCTTTGGGAAGGGGAGCAGCCCGAGGGGAAAGCCCTTTCTGCAAGAAAGGGTTGCCCCTCGGAACACTCTCAAAATACGACACATTGTTTCGATTTACCAGGCGGCAAAGCCATCATCCGTGGATGCGCTCGGTCCGGGTTCCTGTTCCTCTTCCTCGTCCGCATTGTTATAGCGGCTTTCGGTCAGGGCCGGTCGTGCCGAGGCGTGATCCTTCAGCGAGAACCGATCCAGGAGATGCCGCAATTCCACGGCCTGGGCCATCAATTCTTCGGACGCGGACGCGGTTTGTTCGGCATTGGACGTATTGGCCTGTGTCACCTGGTCCAGCTGATTGAGCGCATTGCTGATCTGGGTGACCTGTGCGGCCTGCTGGTTGGACTGCTCCGCAATTTCCTCAAGCAGTCCCCGCAATTTGGTAACCTGTACGGACACCTCTTCCAGGGCGTGTTCGGTTTCGTTGGCGATGCGGCTTCCAGACTCCACCTTGGTTCCGGACGCCTCGATAATTCCGGCGGTCTCCTGTGCGGCCTTGGCGCTACGGGAAGCGAGATTGCGAACCTCTTCGGCCACCACGGCGAATCCTTTGCCGTGCTGTCCGGCCCGGGCCGCTTCCACGGCCGCATTCAGGGCCAGCAGGTTCGTCTGAAAGGCGATTTCATCGATGACCTTGATAATCTTGGCAATATTTTGACTGGAATCATTGATTTCAGCCATGGCCGTGACCATGGCGGCCATGTGCTCACGGCCCTGCTCGGCCACTTGGTACAATTTTTCTGCGGCGCTGTTGGCCTGCCCTGCGCCGTCCGCATTCAGCTTGACTCCGTTGCTCACTTCTGCGGACGAGCTGCTGATTTCCTGCAAGGAGGCGGCCTGTTGCGTGGCTCCCTGGGACAACGCCTGGCTTGCGGACGAGACCTGGTCCGAGCCGCTGTTGACCATGGCTGCGGCGCTGCTCACCTGTCCCATGACTTCGTTCAGATTTTCGCTCATGCGTTCCAGAGCGCGGCCCAGGCGGTCTTTTTCCGAGATAGGGTGCACCTCGCGGCTCAAATCCCCTTCGGCAATGGCCGTGGCGACATCGGCCATCTTGCGCAGGCTCGCGGTCATGCGTTGCAGCGAGGCGTACACACCTTGGGGATTCTCCCCGAATTCCATTTCCTGATCACCGAGCGCCACCTGATCGGCTACTGCGGAGAGTTTCGTGGGATCGGCTCCGAGCTTGCGAAGCACGCCCCGGCTTACGAACCAGGCGATAAAGCCCACGCCCAGGGCCGAGAGCACGGCCGCGATAGTCACGGCTATGCGGAACGTTTGGATGGGCGCCATGATTTCGGATTCATCCACTTCGGCCAGCAGCGCCCAGTGCAATCCATAGACGTCCAGCGGGGCATAGGCAGAAAGCACGCTGTTGCCAGTATAATCCTCGATAATGCCCACGCCGCTGTTGCCGGCCAGGGCTTCCCGCACGGCAAGCGTGTCCACGCGGCCTTCATCGGGATTGGCAAAGGAGGCCTGCACGGAATGGTTTTCCGGATCCAGGTAGGAATCCGAACGCATCAGTTTATTCGGTCCGACCAAGTAGGACTCGCCTGTTTCCCCGAGTCCTTCCCGCTGATTCATAATGCCGTTGATGCGATTGATGGGCATTTGAAAGATCAGTACGCCGAGCAGGTATTCCCCGTCGAAAATGGGGGAGGCAATGAACCCGGCCGGAGCTTCGTAGGAAGGGGTATAGCGGTCAAAATCGTCAAAGACCACGACCTCTTTTCCCTTGTCCACGGCCTGCTGGAAAACGCGCCCGATGCCGCTGTTGGCGTAGGGACCGGTTCTCAACGACGTGGCAAAGTCCAGCTCCTTGAACACGGAATACACGATGCGTCCGCTTTTCGGTTCCACCAGAAAAATGTCGTAGTATCCAAATTCCTTTAGATAGCTTCGTAGCTTGGGATGTATGCGCGCGTGGAGCATGGCGTAGCGGGTGCCGTCCCCGGGGTCGTCCAGCAAATCCTTACTGCCCAATGGGTGGCTGTTGTCCTGAATAAAGGCGTGCTGCATGACCACGGCCACATCGTCCAACCCGGCAAGCATGCGCTCCAGCGGCGCGTCCTGCCCGGTCCGGCTGTTATATTCCGTGGAAAAATCGCTTCGATAGTAGCCCGTCAGTTCCCGGCGCATGGCATCCACTTGCTCCGGCTCGATGCGGCGCTCGGAGAGATACGTGTTGATGCCCCGGGCAGCCGCGCGCATGCCGTCCACAACCATCTGGTTTTCGGAAAGCGTCAGAATCTGGTCATGGATGGTTTCCATATAATCCGTGATCCAAGAACGCTTGATCTCGCGCACGGAAACAAGTTGTTGATAGGCTTGGCTGAGCAGGGCGTCCGTGGAGGCCCACTCGCTGATGATGCCGACACTGCCGAGGGGGAGCAATCCGGCAAGCAGAAAAAAAAGGATCAATTGGCGTCGCAGGGTCATGGGCAACCTCTCCTGCGCGAAAAGGGGCAGCTACCGCTTTTCGCGAATAATGCTTCCGTGTGGCGGGCCGCATGCATGGGCGTCGCGAATCGGCCGACATGCAAAAAAACATTCAATTGTAGCGTGTTAGTGTACAAAAAAACGAGCAAGACCCGCGGGGCGTTCCAATGAACGCCAAGTATATAACGAGAGGTGGAAATCACAAGAACGGTCGTGTTATTTTTTGGAAAACAACACAGTGGCACCCAACATCTGACAGGACAGGTGCCGGGGAAAGTGCGGGACAAAACGCCCCGGCTCGAACAAGACGAACCAGGGCGTATGGCAACGCGCTGGCGATGAACCAACCGCTGCAATGAAAAAGAACCAAAAGGCGGCATAGGCCCGGAGCAACGGGCCGCAATGTTCCGGCAGCCGCGTAGTGCACGGCGTGCCATAGCCCCAAACCGGGGCGGCCGATGCCGGGTCCGGCTAGGCGCTGCCAACCATCAGGTCGCGGCGGGCGGTACTCAGGCTGACCGTGAATCCAGCGATCACGTCCAGCAGGGTGAGCAGTGTGATGATCATGAAGGTTCCGGTCCCCAGGGCGGGAACCGCCAGAAATTCAATGAGGCAGACCACGAACAAAACCAGGGACAGCGCATGGTCGATGGCTGTGGCTCCGCCGGTGCGCGTGGCTTTGACGATTTCCACGAACAGCAGCAACACGGCGAGGCAAATGACGAGTTCCCCCGTGGTTACGGACAGAACACGCCCCGAGAGCAGCGGAACCGAGACCAGCGCTCCGGCCAGAGATTCCGGAAACAAAAACGCCAGGGCGTTGTAGACGCCCACGGCAATGAGCAACATAGGGAAAACATTCATTTGATATCTCCTGCGATAGTTGTGACCCCGTGTCCCATCATAGACACGAGTCCGGGGACAAGTCCATGTCGGATCGAAAAATAGTGGTCAGTGGCAGCGCAAAACCGGGGTGGCAGGGCCGGATTCAGCAGAGTGTGATCCCTTGCCAACGGACCATGGACAGCCGAGGCCGTTCCTTTGGCCGTTGCCGCGCGGAACGCGGGATGATCTTATGCGAAAAAAACCGGCCGTCCGTCGAGTCGCTATATGGAGCGCTGCCCGACCAGCCAGTCCACGTCCAACACGCTGTCGTCCGGAGCCATGCTCCAGAAGTGGCGATACCGCTTCTGCACAGCGGGCGATACCAGGATCAAATCGTATCCATCCAGCAGGGGCTTGAGGTCCATGTCGTCGAATTCCGTGGGGCTGGTCTTCTTTTTGCCAAAGGGAACCACCAGCCGGATCGTGAACCGGCCTCCGGGCAGGTATTGCTCCAAAGCGCGCAGCAGGCCGGGTTGCTCATCCGCACGGCAGAGCAACGGCAGGGGAATCCCCCCGGCCACGCGGTGGTGCGCCAAAGCCAGTTTTGCGGCCCGGGCGTTGTGGCCTTTCCAAATGCGGATAAAGCGTGAAGCCGACTCCACGGGATCATTCATTCCGCGCATCCAGCAGGCACCGCGAAAATTTTCCAGCAGCCGCACAAACATGTCGGTCTTCAGTTTGGACTGCTCCTTGGGATTCAGGCGGCGCATGGCAAAAAGTTCCCCCATGGAGGCAAGTCCCTGCTCCCAGGACTTGAGGTACTCATAGAGCCGCTCAAGATGAATGGATTCCCTCGTCGTCAAAGCCGTGTCAATGGTCTGCCGCAGGGCGTGGCGGTCCAGGGTCGGCAGGGCGCGCACCGCTTCTTCGGGGCTGGTGGGAAACACCTCATCATCCAGCAGGGTGCTGTCATTCATGGTGAAAAACCGGGTACCGTTGGCCTGATTGATTTCCCGAGCCATGGTTTCGGCCTTGACCGCGGCAGCCACAAAGTTCCAGTTGGAATTGACGATTTCACCATCCCGACGCCGCAGTCGCACCCACATGCCGTTCACCAGGTGAACCCGCTGGTCGTCGGGAGCGATGGCCGTCTCTTCCGACTCTGAAAATTCGGAGACCTTTGATGTCCCATACCGGCATCCGTCCAAAGGCCAACTCAGGTCCGTGCCGGTGACGAACGTATGGGAACAGCCCAACACCTCCACCAATCCCAAACAGGCAATGAGCGAGCCTTCGGTGCCTTCGCGCATGGTGAACGGGTTGGGCAGAAAATTTTTGCCGAAGCTGCCGCGAAAGAGCACCCCACGGAACAAATCCGCATAGGGAGCGATGTAGGCCGTGGACAGGGAAACAAGCGTGGTGTGCTCCAGCCGCGGCAATTCTTCATAGAACTGGGCCTGCTCGGGATTGGTGTCGTACTGCACCACAAAATCCGGCTCCACCCCGGCCTCCAGGCAGGGGCGCAGGGTGCGGGCGATGCAGATCACCAGGCAATGCTTGGCCAGCTCCGGCAGGCGGGGCAGCAGCTCACGAAAAGAGGGACCGCCCACCAAGATCAGTGCCGGCGTATCCTGAAAGACGTTTTGCAATTGGTCCACCAGAGGGTAGCGCAGCAGCCAGGGATAATTCTGCAATTGATGGATGCTTCTGGAGGGGTCGCGCAGTCCGCGCAGCAAAGGCTGCAAAGGCCCGGGAGGATCCTGCCGCGTAAGCCCTTCGAACACGGCATGGTAATGTTTGCGGAGCAGATGCATGAGCAATCGGCGTTGGGCCGCGCCATTGTCTGGACCGGGCTGCTCGGGCATGACCAGGGCAAGAGGCCGCCGGGCATGCTCCCCGGGAAGACGCTCGACCAAATTCTCCGGCCGGACTTGCGCCGGATTCGGAACCCGGACCACATACTCTTCCGGAATGTCCGGATCCACGTCCACATCCCCAAGAGCCAGCACAGTCCAGCCGTTCCATTGTTGCCGATCGATGCGTCCGAAATAGGTTGCGCCGTTACGAATGGTCTTGGGTTCGTTCATGACCTTGCTATCCTTGTAATTCCGGTGTGTTGACGTAGTCGTACCGCTCAGGAAACGGTCTGCCCACTGACGGCTGGCGCGAATTCGCCTTGCAGGATGTGTTCGGCCACACGCTGGGCGGAACGGCCATCCTGATGGGAAAACGCTTTGTCGCGCAGGGCGCTCCGGGCTTCGGCCCAGTGGTCCGGTCCGCCGGTGAGCACGTTTTCCAGCTCACGGATCAGGCTTTCCGCGTCGCGGCATTTCGGCCCGGGACACATGGACTCAAACGGGAACTGAAACCCCCGGTCCACGGCCATATAACTGTCAAAATCCGCCCAGAAAAACAACACGGGACGATTCATAAGCAAAAATTCCGTGTGGATGGAGGAATAATCTGTAATCATGGCGTCCACCAGGGGGAAGAAGGGATAGACGTCCGAATCGGAACGGCAAAAAGTGACGTTGTCCGGCAGGGTTCCGGTTTCCAGGGGAATCCGACCGTGGGGCTTGACCAGCAGGTGGGCGTCGTGCTCGGCAAAAAGCTCCACCAGCCGACGCAGGTCCAGGACGTTCTGGGTGATGGGATTCATGTCCGTATCGCGGAACGTGGGCGCAAAGAGCACCACAGGACCGCGCTTGGCGGCGCGGCGTACCCGGGAGTAGGCCTGGAGATCGCAGCCCACCAGGGTTTGCTTGTCCACAGGCCGGTACAAAACATCCGTACGCGGATACCCCAGGGAGGCGAACTCCTTGGCATGCATGGACTTGCGGAACACTTCCTCGGTGTAGAACGGCGAGGTGGAAACAATGAGGTCGTAGTCGCTGTGGTCGCGCAGGAGGTCGTCCTCATAGCCCTGGAGGACCGGAACGCCCCGCAGCAAAAACCCGATCTTTTTGTTGCCTACGCCGTGCCAGAGCTGAATCTGCCTGGCTCCGGCCAGCAGCGGATAATAAATTTGCGTCCGGAAACTGATGGATTCCACCACCACGGTTCCGGCTCCGGCCAGCACTTCCACGGCATGGCGCGATGGGAAATATGCAGCGGGAAGACCCGCATCGCACAATTCGTTGTATACCCCGCGCTCCTCGGTGAAGTATCGGCAGTCCAATTCCGGGTGATGCCGCAACATGTGCAGAAACTGATATTTGGTATTGCCGGAAAAACCGCCCCGCCGACGTCCGATAAAGACATAGCGCTGTTTGTCCTTGGGGGTGCGCTCGCCCAGCAGGGTGTATTCGGCCGTGATTCTGGCCTGTCGTTTCAAAAAATCCCGCAGTTCCTCGTCCATGCCTCACCTCGTTTCGACCGGCAGGCAGCGGAGACATTGCCGGTCTGGGGGTCATTTTACTGTCGGTCCCTTGTCCTCCCGCGATTTATTGCATTATTCGTGCCTTGCTCGGCAGCTTCCGGCAACGCGCCCCAGGACACAACCGCAATGCGCCCCTCCACGCACAAAAAGACCGGCCGACATTCCGCCGACCGGTCCCAAGCCGCCATCCCGACAAAGCCGAAGCTCGTCAGGAATCCTTTTCCTCTTTGTCGTCCTTGCCGAATTTTTGCAGCGCCTCGGCCATTTCCGCCAACGCAGCATCCGCCCGGCCAAAAATGGACGTTTTGGGATAGTTGCCGTTCTTGCCGCGTTTGCCCGCGGGCTTACCCATGAGCAACTCGGCCCCTTGCTCCACGCTGGACGCGGCCCAGACATGGAACCGGCCCTCGGCCACGGCATCGACCACCTCCTGGCGGAGCATCAGATCCTTGACATTGGCCCGGGGAATGAGCACGCCCTGACGCCCTGTAAGTCCGGCCCGCTTGCAGCAGAGGTAGAACCCCTCGATTTTTTCATTCACCCCGCCGATGGGCTGCACCTCGCCCTTCTGGTTCACGGAGCCTGTCACGGCGATGTCCTGACGGATGGGCAGCCCGGATAGGCTGGAAAGCAGGGCGTACAGCTCGGTGCTGGATGCGGAATCGCCGTCCACGCCGCCATAGCTCTGTTCAAACGCAATGGACGCGGCCAGGGCCATGGGCTTGTCCTGGGCGAACATACGCCGCAGCCAGCCCGCAAGGATGAGCATGCCTTTGTTGTGCGTGGGACCGGAAAGGTCCGCCTCCCGCTCGATGTTGATGACCCCTTCCTTGCCCAGACTGGTCACGGCCGTGATGCGCGAAGGCTTGCCGAACATGTGGTCGCCCATGGAATACACGGCAAGGCCGTTGATCTGCCCCACCTCGCTTCCGTCCGTATCCACGAACAGGGAACCGCGGTCGATCATCTCCTGGAGCTGTTCCTCAATCTGGTTGGAACGATGAATCTTGGCCTCCACAGCCTGCTCCACATGTTCGGCCGTGACCGTATCGCACGCAGAGCACCGGCTTGCGAAGTAGGCAGCCTCGTCCACCAGGTCCGAGAGCCGGGGAAACGCGGTGGAGATTTTTTCCTGCCGCCCGGCCATGCGCACGGCCCGTTCCGTGATGCGCGACACAGCCGAGGCATGGAAGGGCTTGTGTTCATGGCGCTGGACCACGGCCCGTACAAAGCGGGCCACCTGCAGCACGTTCTCGTCCGTGCGGTCCATGCTGGTTTCGATATCCGCCCGGACCTTGAATATTTTCTGCGTGTCCGGGTCGTAGTGGCGCAGCAGGTGATACAGGCGCGGATCGCCGGTGACCACCACTTTGACCTGCATGGGGATGGATTCCGGCTTCAGGCCCGTGGCCGTGATGAAGTAATAGGGATCAAAGGTCTGTATCTCAATGGCTTCGGTTTTGAGCGAACGCTTCAGGGTTTGCCAGACCCCCGGCTCCATAATGGCGTCCATGAGGTTGAGCACCAAAAAGCCGCCGTTGGCCTTGACAAAGGATCCCGCCTTGATCTTGGTAAAATCCGTCCGCCAGCCGCCGTTGCGGTCCATGATGCGCTCAATGGATCCGAACAGGTTCCGATAGGTGGGGTAGGATTCGATGATCACGGGCGGGCCGTCCTGCTCGGCATTGTCCACCAGCAGATTCACCTGGTAGGGATGAAAGACCACTTCCGGGGGCGGCGCCATCATCATCATTGGCCCGGCCTGCTGCGGCTTGGCACCGAGCATCTTCAGGGCGTCCATGTTCTCCACCATGTCGTCGAGCACCGCGTCCAAATGGCGTTCGATCTTTTCGGCGTTGTCACCCTGGCAAAATTCGTCGCGCAGGGGCTGCATGTGCTCCCTGGCCAGGGCCAGAAACATGAGCCGGTCCACTTCCTCGCTCTTGTCCTTGACCTCCTTGTTGAGCTGCTTGACCTGAATGACGATCTGGTCCAGCTCCTCCTTGACCTCCAGACGGCGCTGCTTGAGGCGTTCCAGCTCTTCCTGGGGGAAGCGCCCCTTCTCCACCATCTCCTCCACCTCGACCATGCGCTTCGGCTCCCCGTCCACCAGGGGTACCACGTCGGGTCGCTGCACCGGACCCATCTGCATGTTCACCACCACAAGGTCCGTGTCCTTTACCTTTTCTTCCACGCCCTTATAGAATTCGCGCACTTGCTTTTCATGCGCTTCCATAATCTCGTTCTTGCGGGCGATGTATTCTTCGGACTCAAAAAGCTGCGGCACTTCCTTTTTGACGTTGTCCAAAAACTCCTGCACCGCCTTTTTGAAGGCCGCGCCGCGACCCGGAGCAAACCGCAACAGCACCGGTGATTCCGGGTGCTTGAAATTGTTCACGTAGCACAGGTCGTCCGGTGTGGCTCTGTCATCGGAAAGCTCCTTGAGCAGCTTCTTGACCGTAAACATCTTGCCCGTACCCGCCGGGCCGGTAACGAAGATGTTGTACCCCTTACGGTCCATGCCCATGCCAAAACGGAAGGCCTCCACTCCCCGCCCCTGGCCGATGATATCGGAAGGCGGTTCCAGATCGTCCGTTGTCTCGAAAGGCAGGGTGGCGGGATCGAGTTTCCAGCGCAGAGATTCCTGCGGCACCTTGATGGTCCGGTCCATTTTGCTCGGCATGTTCACTCCTCGGAAATGTGGATGCTTCGGCACTGTGCGCCCCGGCATTTGGGCAGGATCACGTTGAGGACATCGTCGCGGTACACGGCCCGCACTTGGTCGGGCTGCACCCGGCAGGGCAGCCCCAAACGGCGGGTAAACCCTCGCAGTGTGTGTCCCTGGTCCGTTGCTTTTTCCTGTCTGCCGGAGATTTCCAAATCCAGCTCCGTTACGCGGACATCCAGATCACGGGCACGCAACCCGGGCAACACCAGGCGGATACGGACCTCCTGGTCGTCTTCCTCAATTTCCGCACGCTCCGCGCACTTGGGACCGGGTAGCCCATAGTCCTGGCACAGGCTGTCGAACAGCCGGTCCATGTCGCGCCGCAGCCTGCCCAACTCGCGGTAGCTCCAACCTTTCAGATCGGGCATGGTGGGTGACCTCCGTAGTGATATTCCGACGACTCGATACTTCTATGGATAGTCAATACCAAACCCCGACAGGAAGACCAAGACGGCTCAAGGATTTTTTTGGATACGTTGGACGGGCCGCTCCAGTGTATGCAGAGCCGCACCCTTACCTTGGAAATGCAAAATGTGTATGGTGCGTCACACAACAAACGTTCTACAAAAACATCTGCCGACGCAATCAAAACAAAAGCTACGGCGATTTGAGTTGGATACGACGTTCATGACAGAATTTTAGTCCCGAAGCATCATGAACGACGTTTTTCTCTAGGAGCCGGACCTCGTAATATGTATGCACGCGCCATGCGAAAAATGAACACCAAAGCCACAGAACGCTCCCTGCGTATCCTGCGCCCCATTGGGCGGGGAATGCTGCTCAGCCTCCTGTTGTCGCTCGCGTGGGCCGCATCGGGGTTCGGCCGGGACCAGGCGCCCACGGGCGGTGTTGCGGACCAGATACGCATGGTCGTACCCGAGGATGTGCTCAAGGACTACCAGCGGTTTTTGCAAGGGCGAAATCCACTGGAAATCAAACGATTTTCCGGCCCGCACTCCCGGCGGGACGTGGTGGAAGTGGTGCTCACCCAACAGGCGCTGGCCCTGGGCGGCCTGCACGCAACCGTACAATTTGTGGCCGTTCCCACGTATGCGCGGCTGCTCGCGGAGTTGGAACGCGGGGACGTGCTGCTCTCCGGCAACACGGTCTGGCGTACGGACCTGGAACAAAATAATACCACAATGCTGGCCTCGGACCCGCTGATCCCCGAAGGGCGATTCGAGGCCGGACTCTACGTGGATTCCAAAAATATTCTGGCGCTGGAAGCACGCACCACATCGGATTTGCGGCAGCTTCGGGGCGTGTCCTCACGGGACTGGACACCAGATTGGGCCGCCATGACGGCTCTCTGCCACGACGTTCTGGACGTGAACGACTGGGAAGACATGCTTCGGGTGCTGGATCGCGGCCGGGCCGACGTGACCCTGGCACCCTTCCCGGCCACGACGGACCTTTCCCTGACCATAGGAGAACTGCGGCTGGTTCCCATCCCCGGCATCAAGACCACGCTCCCGGGTAGCCGTCACCTGCCGGTTTCCGCCGTACACGAACGGGGCCAAGAAGCCTTGCACGCCCTGAACCGGGGAATCCGACTCCTCCGGGATCAGGGAACCCTGGAACGCGCCTACCAGGAAAGCGGATTCTACAACGCCGCTGTTCGCCATTGGCAAATCGTTCCCTGACAGGTAGCGTTTGTCCGAATAAAGCATGCCTCCGGCGGCCAAAGGGTCCGCGACCCTTTGGAATCCCATTTCCCGGTCTCGCGCTGCGCGCGGCCGGGGGCATGGGGTGGGAGGACGTCTGGGGAGTGGACAGGCGGAGTCGTGCGGCGGCGTGATCTCATGTTGCCGCGATTTCCGGGATGGCTCCGCCCTCCCGAAACTCGCGGCAACGGTGCGCCCCCAAAAGAAAAGAACGGCTTCGGCCGTTCTTTTCTTTTGGGAGGGGGGAAAGGGGAGGAGGAAAGGGAAAGAAACGATAACCGCGACAGGCCGCAGGCCTGGAGCAAGGAAAAGTCTTTGGAAAGGGGGTCCAGTGGGAAAAACCTTTCTTCAGAAAGGTTTTCCCCCTGGAAAAAGAGTTGCCCCTCAGGGAAAATATATGCTTGCCGCTTGGGGGGGCAGGGTCAGTCCACGCAGGCGAACCGTTCGGGTACCGCGTCGCAGACCGGGCAGCGTTCCGGCGCATTTTCCCGGGCGACAAAGCCGCACACGGTGCATACCTGGTACGCAGACGGCGCTCTTTCATCCACTTGGCGAACCAATCCCGCATGATTGCGCGCTGTGCGTCGGAACTGGTCCAAAAATCCGTTGGCCGGGCCGGTGGCGCATTCCAGGCAGGTCAGAGCCTCTTGGTAATGGGTCGCGCTTTGGTCCAGACCTTCCAAAAGTTCGTCCAGGTTCGCGTCCGTATCTCCCAGCTTGCCGCGCAGGATCATGAGCGCCTTGTCCGCGTGGACTTTCTGGGCCACGGCCAGGGCATTGAGCAGGCGAGCGGCCTGCGGGCGACCCTCGGCACGGGCGCGCAGCGCCGCCACCTCGCACCGGGCTGCGGACGCGGATTCATTGATAAAGGCTTCGGCCAGCCGCTGGATGCCGTTTCCCTGCATATCGGATTTTCTCCCCAATCTGGCTTGCTTGTGATTGTTTCGTTCGGATCAACTGTCGGGCAGGCGCACCACGAATTCCGCGCCGCCGTCCTTGGGCCGCGCCGAGGCATGGACCACGCCGCGATGGTCGCCCACCACGGTGCGAACAATGGTCAGGCCCAGGCCGGTGCCGCCCTTTTTGCGAGAAAAGTACGGCTCGAACAGACGAGCGGCCTCTTCCTTGGAAATGCCGGGACCGTTGTCCCGCACGCGCACCACCACGCGGCCTTTTTCCGCATCGTGCCGGGCCATGACCCGCACTTCGGCGTTTTCCGTTTCATGGAGCGCTTCGGCCGCGTTGGTAAGCAGGTTGATGAATACCCGCCGCAATCCTTCACGGTCAAAGGAAAAAACAGGGATCTCCGTTTCCAGTTCAAGACTCCAGGAAATATCACGGTGGGTGTTGGCGAACATGTCCACCACTTCCTGAAGCAGCAGGGGAAGTTCTCCGGGCTTGGGCTGCATTTCCGGGAGCTTGGCATAGGATGAAAACTGGGTGACCATCTGCTGAATGCGCTCCACCTGCCGCACGATCAGCTCGGTGCAGCTGGCAAAGGTCTTGTCCGTATGGTCCCCGCCGTAGCGACGTTGCAGCCGCTGGGCCGAAAGTTTGATGGGCGTGAGCGGATTTTTGATCTCATGGGCGATGCGCCGGGCCACTTCGCGCCAGGCCGCCATGCGCTGCACGCGCTCCAGTTCGGTGATATCCTCGAACACGGCCACAATGCCGTAGGCCTCGCCGTCCTTGGCCCGCAGGGAGACCACGTTCACAAAGAATTTGGCCAGCCGTCCCCGCACCTGGATGTCGATCTGGCGCTGCCATTGGGAAAAGGGGTCCAGGGCCATCTGCTCCCGGGCCTCGCGAAGCATTTCCGCGAACTCCCCCTGGAGAAACATCAGGGGCTTGCGGCCGATGATCTCCCGGGCCACCAGACCGAGCATGTCCTCGGCCGCCCGGTTCATGGTACCCACCCGTCCTTCGTGGTCCATGGTCACCACGCCGGAGGTGATGTTTTCCAGCACGGCTTCGATGTAGCGTCCACGCCGCTCCAACTCCCTGTTCTGCTGGGAGAGGCGGCGGTTGTAGGTATCCAGGCGCGACCGGCTCTCGCGCAGATCTTCGGTCATGCTGTTGAAGGACTTGACCAGAAAGCCCAGCTCGTCGTCCGAGGGATCCTCAAGGTGCACGGACAAGTCGCCCCGGGCCACGCGTTCGGTGCCTGCGGCCAGCGCCTGGATGGGCGCGGACATCTCCTTGGCCAGCCGGAACCCGAACCAGACCGCGCCCAGAATAATCAGGGCGGTCATGACGCCCAGGGTCATGTAGAGCGTACTTTTCCAGGGGCTTTTGAGGGTCTTCAGCTTTTGATATTCGTTAAGCCCGTTGATAACCTGGCTGAGTTTTTCATGCACGTCCCAGCCTAGCTGCTCGCCGATGACGATGTATCCGGTTTCGCCCGCGTCCACGGGCCGGTAGACAATCACATGATCCGGGCCGCCTCCTTCCAGCAGAAACGCGGCTCCGGGCTTTTTGCGGTATTGTTTGGCAATGCGCTTTTCAAACTCGCCCCAGCGCCGCTGCATGCGGGCGTTGCGGTAGAGGCTGACGTAGGTGCCGTCGGGCTGGGCCACCCCCAAAAGGCTCACACCCCATTCCGTGGCCTTTTCCTCACAGAACGCGTCCATGCCCTTGCCGCCCCAGCGGAAGCCCTTTTCGCGCAGCAGGTTTTCCAGGGTTCCGGCCTGCCGGGCCAGCCGTTCTTCCATGACGCGGTAAAAGGTCTCGGAAAGCTTGAGCGCATGCTCCATGCTGTCCTCCACCTGGACTTTGAACCAGTAGTCCACCGAGGTCTGCACGAACTTCACGGAAACGATGAACATGAGCAGGGTGGGGATCAGGGACAGGGACACAAAGGCCACCACAAGCCGGGTTCGCAGCCGTGAGCCGAGCACCTTGCGCCGCCGCTCCAGGAGCAGCTTCACCGCGTTGCGCGTGACGATGAAGAGCACCAGCAGCAACAGGATGAAGTTGATGTTGAACAGGCCCAGGAAGAGGTAGGAATCCACGGCCAGGTATTTGAGCTGGACCCAGGTGAGCAGGGCAATGAGGCCGAAGCAGGTTACGGCGATGAGCAGCTCCCAGCGCCGCCGCTTGCGTTCCTTGGCGTGGGGCGCGCCCACGGCGATGGACGTTGCCGGACCAGGAGCTTCCGGGGCTTGGGCTTCCAGGTCTTCGGGAACCGCTTGATCCGGATCGTCGCTGGAAACCGGTACCTCGGGAATCACCCCGTGTTCCCGTGGGATGTCGGAATCCTCGCCCCTGGCCCGCTGTTCCCGAGTGTCCGGGGCTTCGTCCCTGCCGCGCTTTTCTTCCATGTCACTGCGTTATCAGCAGGCGGAGCCGAATTCAAGCGCTCACGCGTTCCGCCCCGGGGATTCCGGTCCGGCAGACCGTGACAAACCGGTTCAAAGCCCTTAGTGTCCGGTTATCGGGCCACTGCCCGAAACAACGCCGTAAGAGAGAGGATATGACCAGCATACCCAAACCCCTGGCTCACCGCCATCTTGGAGCCTCCCTGCACCCTGACCGCATTCCCTATGCCGATAGCCGCGAAATTCCTGCGGGCAACGGCTATTCCAAATTTCAGCCCCGGGCCATCCAGGCGCTGGAGCTGGCTCTGCGCATCAAAGGAAATGAATATAATATTTTTGTCGCGGGGGAGGCCAACATGGGCCGGACCTACTTTGTCCGCGACCACCTGCGCCCCGCCGCAAAAAAGGCGGCCACGCCCCCGGACTGGCTCTACCTGCACAATTTCGACGATGCGGACCGGCCCCTGGCCGTGTCCCTGACCGCCGGGCAAGGACGACAGTTCAAAAACGCCATGTCCAAGGCGCTGAACGCCATCCGTGCGGACCTGCCCGCCCACTTTGAACGGGACGCCTACCACAGCCAGCACGAATCCCTGTTCAAGAGCCATACCCGGCAGCGCGAAGAACTGTTCTCCCAGATGGAGGACGCGGCCCGGGAAAAAAACTTCCGCCTGGACATGGATGACGCCGGGGCATTGACCCTGGCTCCGCTGGTGGACGGCGAACCCATGGAGGACGGCAGTTTTGACAAGCTGCCCAAAAAGGAGCGCGATCGGCTCAAGCGCGAGGGAGACAACGTCCTCTCGGAGATCAGCACCTTTCTGCGGCAGATCAACCAGAGCGAAAAGGGACTCAAGCGCAAAGAGCTGGAATTACAACGCGCCATTGCCCGCGAAGTGGTCACGGAATGTTTGCAGCCCCTGCGGGAGCGCTTCGGCGACAATGAAAAGCTGACCGCCTACCTCAAGGCCGCGGAAGATGACCTGGTGGAAAACGTGGACATGTTCCTGCCCAAGGAATCCACGGCCAACACTCCGGCCGGAGCTGCGGCGGCAAGCCAGGGCGACGCCTCCGGGGACGACCAGTTTTCCCGTTTTGAGGTGAACCTTTTCGTGGATAACGGCCCGACCAAGGGCGCGCCCGTGGTGGTGGAGGACCATCCCACCACCTTCAACCTGCTGGGCAGCATTGAACGCGAGGCCGAACTCGGCTCACTCTACACCGACCACACCCTGATACGTCCCGGCAGTCTGCACAAGGCCAACAACGGCTTTTTGCTGCTCAATACCGATGATCTGCTCTCCAGCTCCTCTTCCTGGGAAGGACTGCTTCGCGCCCTGCGCGCCGGACACTCCCGCATTGAGGATCCCGTGGACCAGGAACAGGCCCGCACCCGCACCATTGAGCCGGAATGTATCCCGCTGGACCTCAAGATCGTGCTCATCGGTTCGGACGAGCACTACGAGGCGCTGCTCTACCACGACGACCGGTTCCAGAAATTCTTCAAGCTCAAGGCGCACATGCAGTCCACAGCGCCGCGCACCATGCCCAACATCCGGCACTACCTGACCGTGCTCGGCCGCATTGTGCGCGAGGCCGAACTGCTGCCCTTTGACCGTGCGGCCCTGGCCGGGCTGGTGGACTTCTCCTCCAGGCTGGCCGAGGACCAGAAAAAACTGTCCCTGCAATTCCCCCTGGTGCGCGAACGCATGATCGAGGCCTCGGCCCTGGCGGAAATGGACGGCAAGGCCATGGTGGGCGCGGCGCACCTGCGCGAGGCCGTTGGCACCCGCGACTTTCGGTCCAACCTCTTTGAAGAGGAATACATGGGCGACTATGAGCGGGAGATCATCAAGGTGGCCACCTCGGGCCAGGCCGTGGGCCGCTGCAACGGTTTGTCCGTGACCCTGTTCGGCGACTACGAATTCGGCCTGCCCCACCAGATTTCCTGCACCGTGGGCGTGGGGCATGGCGGCATTCTGGACCTGGAGCGCGAGGCCCAGCTCGGCGGTCCCATCCATACCAAAGGCATGATGATCCTGAAGAGCTATCTCCTGGGCCTGTTCGCCCAGGACAAGCCCATCGTCATGACCGGCAGCCTCTGCTTTGAGCAAAGCTATGCGGGCGTGGAAGGGGACTCCGCTTCGGGCGCGGAACTGGCCGCCCTACTTTCGGCCCTTTCCGGCGTCCCCATCAACCTTTCCTATGCGTTCACCGGCGCGGTGAGCCAGTCCGGGCAGATCATGGCCGTGGGCGGGGTGAACCGCAAGATCGAAGGATTTTTCGAAGTCTGCCGCCGTCATGGTCTCACGGGCGAGCAGGGCGTGCTCATCCCCAAGGACAACGTGGCCAACCTCATGTTGCGGGACGACGTGCTCCAGGCCGTGGAAAACGGCACCTTCCGCATTTATCCGGTCTCCAGCGTGGAACAGGCCATGCGCATCCTCACGGGGATGCCCGTGGACCGTCGCGACGCCAAGGGCGGATTCGCCACCGGCACGCTCTACCACGCCGCAGACCGCCGGCTGGCCGAGTTTGCCCGGCT
This sequence comes from Paucidesulfovibrio gracilis DSM 16080, assembly GCF_900167125.1. NCBI lineage: Bacteria > Pseudomonadati > Thermodesulfobacteriota > Desulfovibrionia > Desulfovibrionales > Desulfovibrionaceae > Paucidesulfovibrio > Paucidesulfovibrio gracilis. The sequence continues at coordinate 29,021 of NZ_FUYC01000014.1, read as the reverse complement.
GGCCCGCGCCTACGGTGCCGGAGGCGGTCCATCCTGAGAAGCCGTTGAACTCGGGCCAAATATGCCGTACGCTTCCAAGTCGGAGGAAATGCATGTCCAAAGCGTGGATTATGGCAAAGCGTCCCGAATTTGTGCGGGACATGTTCCGGAACTTCTGCCAGGCGTGCATGACCCTGGACGAGCAGTTCGAACGCTATGACCGTCTGGGCAGCATGGATTTCGACCAGTTGCGCGACCTCATCGGCGAAGAAGGCTTCAAGGGGCTGCTCTGGCGGCTCAAGGACACAGCCCACCACGTGTTCCGCAACGATCCGGACGACCCCATTCAGGGACGGTTTCTGGACTGGGGCATGGGGTACATCTTCCATGAATGCATCAAGCTCAAGGAAGACATCTACCAGCAAATGACCTACGCGCCCTGGTTGCGGGAAATGGCCGTGGAAGGCGCGCACGGGCATGACGTGGCCGGACAATTGCTTTCCCTGCCCGCGCAGACCGAGGAATCCATGCGGCGTGAAATCGCCCGCATCCGGGTGATTCTGGACCAGTGCAAGCGCCTCTTGCCCGTGTATCTTTCCCGCCATAGTGAAAATGCTCTGCTTGCCCGGTTCATCTTTTCCCAGAACTCCATGGTCCGGGCCGTGTTTTGCGAACTGTACGACGCCCTGGTAAACGGTATTTATGCGGGTCGGCCGTGGATGCTTTACATTCTCGCATCGCGCAGTCTGCGTCTGGGCGGGTGGATGGACCAGGCCGAGGAAGCTGTTACAGAAGCGTATAAAATCAACCCAAACCATAAAATTGTCTTGCAGGAAAAAAAAATTATTGATAATTGGTCCCTTAGTATTCATTCTTGACCCTTATACGTATGTGCAAGGCTGTCATTTCTTTACCCAATTGAGGAGGCGGAAAAAAATGAAAAAATTGCTTTTGATTTCGGTTGCCCTCAGCCTCGTCTTTGTCTGGGGCTGTTCCAAGAAGGTAAAAACCGAGCCCGAGACCGTGGTGGTGAAGGAACAAAAAGTGGACGAGGTGCTCACGCCCATGCAGCGTTATGAGCAGGACTACGCCCAACTGCCCACCAGCCACAGCGTGTCCAAGGGTGAATGCCTGTGGTGGATCGCTGAATACCAGCAGATCTACAACGATCCGTTCATGTGGCCGCTCATCTACAAGGCCAACCGTGACCAGATCAAGAACCCTGACCTGATCTACCCCGGACAGACTTTCTCCGTGCCCCGTGACTTCTCCATGGACGAAGTCAAGGACGGCCGCAAGATGGCCGGCGCTCCCTGGCAGGCTCTGGAGCCAGGCGCAGAGGCCGTGATCCCGGCGCAAATGCGCGCCAACCTCGGCTACAGCTTCTAAGCCCGACAGCCGCTCATACGATAGAGATACCGCAAGGCGCTCTCCCAACACGGGGGAGCGCCTTTTTCATGAGCGTACACGGCTGGAGCCGCTGCGTGGCGCCCCGATTGCCGCACATTGAAGCCCACGGAAAAAAAGGGTAGGGACTAGCGGTTCCAAAACACAACATTTCACGGTTCCCAAGGCCCACCGGACCAATCCCCAGAGATGGCCGCCGGACCACGCCGCGCCCGTCACCCTCGGTCGGGGCCGAACCGACATACAGGATACACACCTTGCAGGACTTTCATAAAATCCTCATCTGTCAGCAGCACCAAATCGGGGACGTGCTTTTGGCCACCCCCTGTGTCCGCCTGCTGCATGAACGCTTTCCACAGGCTGAGCTGCATTTTCTTACAGAACAAAAGTGCCGCCCCATGCTGGAAAACAATCCCCTGTTGACCAAGATCTGGACCATCGACAAAAAAGCCGGACTTTCGGGAACCATGGGCCTGTATTCCGGCCTGCTCCGGGAACGGTTCGATCTGGCCATCGACCTGCAACAGTTTGTGCGTCTGCGCCTGGCCACGCTCTGCAGCCGCGCTCCGGTGCGCCTTTCCTACAAACCCAGATGGTACAACAAGCTGTTTTACAACCGCTTCGGTGCCGTGGGCAAAGGGTACGCAGCCAAGGCCAAGGCCGGGGTGCTGGAGCCTCTGGGCGTTGCCTGGAGCGGCCAGCCTCCGGAATTGCACCTCACGGAAGAGGAACTCGCCTGGGGAAAACAATACCTCGCCAAGCAGGGCGTGGACAGCTCCACCATGCTCATGACCCTGGACATGACCCACCGCCGCATCACCCGCAAATGGCCCGCTGAATATTATGCCAGGCTGCTGTCCATGCTGGCGGCCCGCCACCCGCGTCTGCGCCTTTTTCTGCTCTATGGCCCGGGTGAGGAGCAAGAGGTGCGAAACATCTGGCAACAGGCCGGCAATCCCGACGGCTGTATCCTGCCGGAGAAACAAACCACCCTGCGCGAGGTTGCCGCCATCATTCGCCACGCCCACGCCCATTTCGGCAACTGTTCCTCCCCCCGCCACCTGGCCGTTGCCGTGGGGACTCCCAGCATGGCCGTGCTCGGTTCCAATAAACCCGGTTCCTGGACCTTTCCCTCCCCCCAGCATGGGTACATCCGCAACGAGCGCCCCGGAGAATACACCTGCCTGGGCTGCAACAAGTCCACCTGCCGCCTCGGCACCCTGGAATGCCTCTATGCGCTCACGCCGGAATTGGTGTACGAGCGGATCCGGGTCTTTTTCCACCTGGACGACCCGGACAGGGCCATCCGGGAACGTGGCGACCACGCTTGCTCCAGGCCCGCGAAATAGCAACCTTCGTCACCACGCGGCTTTTCCCTGAACTGCTCTCCCCCAAAAAAATAACAAGCCGGCTCTGACACGAACCGTTTTCCGCACGCCCCTATCCAACGCATTCCCGGATCAGAGTTGACAAACGATCCCGGAATGCGCTCTTCTATAAAAAAGCGGGTAAAGAACGGCGTGCATCGTTTTCCCCGCGTCGCAAACAAGCCGGCCATGCCGGATGATCATATGCTGACCGACTCGGAACCGATTCTCCCGGGAGATACATCCCATGCACGCTATGCGGGAATTGATGTGTCACCACTACGCATCAACCATGGATTGCATTGAAGCCGCCGGTCAGGTGGAGCACCTGATTCACACACCGTTGGAATGCCCCTACAACAGCGTGTTCGGCACCCTGGCACATATCGTCGGCGTTGACCGGCTTTGGAGCCTGCGCTGCCGGGAGGGCATCTCCCTTGAACACCTGCCGGGCGAGGCATTCTTTTCCAGCCTGATCAATATGAAGGAAATTCTGGCGCGGCAGGAAGAAGCCATGCTCGCCTATCTGCTGGTCATCGCTCCCAAGGATTTGCAGCGGACCATCGGGTACGTTGACCTGGCCGGTCGGCAGCAGGAACGCCCCCTGGACGTGATTTTGCTCCACATGGCACAGCATGCCGCGCACCACCGTGGTGAATTGACCACCCTCCTGCGGCTGCTCGGCGCCACGCACGCGCCCCGGCACCTGCTTAGTTCGTACACCGGTCCCTCACAACAGACCTGATCACAGCCGAACCCTTTTTCGCCCCGCCCTTAGACGATCTATCTGTCCCCGCCACTCCCTGCTGCCCCCCCCCGGACCCGTTCACAGGCCAGGTTACGGGACAGCGCCATGCGCCACGGCCGTGAAAAGAACAGCACGCTCCCGCATCCTTGTATCCGCCAACCAAGGGGCATGCGTTGCATACGCTCACGGCTCCGCGGGCTGCCTTGCTCCATTTCAGGACGAGCCGGACTTGTTCCTGAAACTCCCTGCCAAACAATCCCGGCCAAACAATCCCGGCTTGACCCCTGGGAAAAAGATGCGTAGAACGATATATCACAATAACCGAATATAACGATACGCCAAAGACAACACTGGACCAGCCCGTATCGGTCCATGCGGTAACGTGGGACGCGGCGCAGCAGCCCAAACACCCAACACGTTCCTGCTTGATGCGGAAAATCCATGCGCAAAGACCGAAATATTTCCCCAACGACCAAACGCCACCCCAACAAGCTGATCGCCAGGAGCCACCCATGCAAGAACGAATCCCCGACCTGATCCGGCCCGGAACGCCGTTTGTTTCCTTTGAATTTTTTCCCCCGCGGGATGAAGAGGCCCGCCAGCGCATGCTGCGCGTGGGGGAGGAGCTTAAGGTGCTGCACCCCTTGTTCGTTTCCGTGACTTGCGGAGCCGGGGGCGGCGGAGGACGCGGCACGTTGCAGGCGGCCAACATGCTGCACACCGCTCTGGGGTACAGAGTTATGCCGCACCTGACCTGTTGCGGTCTCGAGCCAAAAGGCGTGGACGACGCCCTCGCCCAATTCCAGGCCAACGGGATAAACAATGTCCTGGCGCTTCGCGGCGACGGCACCGACGGCAACGGTCCGGACGGGGACGCTCCCTTGCAGCACGCGTCGGACCTGGTGGAGCACATCCGCAAGTCATACCCGGACATAGCCCTGGGCGTGGCCGCGTATCCGGAACCGCATCCGCAATCCCCCAGCGTACAGGCCGATATTGATATGCTCCGGTTCAAGCTTGATGCGGGATCGGATTTCGGCGTGACCCAGCTTTTCTTCGACAACCGCCGCTACTTCGACATGGTGGAACGGCTGGCGGATCAGGGATGTCATAAGCCGGTGATTCCAGGAATCATGCCCTTGCGAACCATGGCCTCGGCACGGCGCATCCTCTCTCTGTGCGGCGCGGCCATTCCGGGAAATCTATACGCCGCCCTGGAAAAAGCCCACGCCCAAGGCGGAGATGACGCCGTGCGCGAAGTGGGAACCGCCCACGCCGTGCAGCAAGTGCAGGGGCTGCTGAACGGCGGTGCCCCTGGAATCCACCTCTATCCCCTGAACCAGTCGTCCCAATGCCTGGACGTGGCGCAACAAGCGGGATTGCTGGGGTAACGCAGGCACATATCATGGAAAGGCGGATCTTCGGCGACCAGGAGGCACGCCGCCCCCTGGTCCACCGTTGACCGGTTTCGCCGCTTGTACCCGGCCGGAAAACGTCCGCCCATGCACGTCGCAGTTGCGATTCCGGCGGCTATCCTGCTGTGGGATACAGGCTGAAGGCCCGGTTCGCGGTTATTCGCCGCCCAGCACGAACCCCTTTTGCGTGCCGCCCGTGGAAGCGGACGTCCCCGCGATTTTGGAGAGGTAGGTCTCGCCCAGGTCTTCGATGTGTCCGGCAACACTGTCAAAGTAATTGTAATGTTCCTGCTCTTCCTCAATGATGGTTTCAAAGAGTTTCATGCTCACGCTGTCGCCGTTTTCCCTACAGACCAGCAGAAAGTCATTGTAGGCCGCAATGGTGTCGTCTTCCAGTTCGGAGTCAAAGGGGAAGATAGTCTGCACGGGCTGGCGTTTTTCAATGTCCCCGTCCGCAAGGGAAACAGGCTCGCCGCCCAGCTCCTTGATGCGCTCCGCGAACATCTCGGCGTGGCGCATTTCGTCAATGGCGATGAGCTTCATGTTCTTGGCCAGTTCGCCGTAGTCCATGTCGTCCAGACCGTAATGCTGGTTCATGTACTGTGTGATGGCGGTCAATTCCATGGCGCGGGCCTGGTTGAGTACTTCCACGACCTTGGCCTTGCGGGCCTCGCGTTCTTCTTTGCTTACTTTCGGCATGGAGCCTCCCTGGGCGGATCGCCCGATTGAAATGAATGGTTGTCTGCAACCTAACCTGTCGGGATCATGCTGACAAGTGGAGTGAACATTTTTCGGCCCGCCCCCCATTCGTAAAACATCCCAAAGCGATTGTTGTCTCCGACCGGCCGAACCAAACGCCGTGGCGGATTTACAAAGCCCTGCCAGGGAGGTACACAGGTTCGCATGGTGGAATTCAAACGGGTCTCCCATGTGTTCGGCTCCAGTTGGGCGCTCAAGGATGTTTCCTTTGCTTTGGACAAGGGCGGCTTTTTATTTCTTACCGGCCATTCCGGCGCAGGCAAGACCACTCTGCTGCGGCTCATGTATGCGGGGCTGCCCCTCAAGCGTGGACACGCCTCTGTGGCTGGATTCGATTTACGCAAGCTGCGCCGGGGGCATGTACCCGAGCTGCGGCGGCGGGTCAGTGTCATTTTTCAGGATTTCAAGATCCTGGCCCAGCGCTCGGTGTTTGACAACGTGGCCCTTGCCCTGGAAGTACGCGGGGTATCGCGTCAGCATCTGGAACGGCGCGTGCGGGCCATAGTGCGCGCCCTGGGCCTGGAAAACAAAAGCTACACCCGCTGCGGTCATCTTTCCGGCGGCGAACAGCAACGCGTGGCCATTGCCCGTTCCATGGTGGTGAACCCCAAGCTGATCCTGGCGGACGAACCCACCGGCAACCTGGACGCGGACCTGAGCACGGATCTGATCAACATCTTTAAACAATTCAATTCCTACGGCACCACTGTGATCATGGCCACCCACAACCGGCACATCCTGGACATGGTGCCGGACGCCCATGTGCTGCACCTGGAAAACGGACAGGTGACCGAAACCACCCTGCCGAACCAGGCGCCGGCCGAACCAGGGGGACTGCTGTGATACTGCGCCTGCTTCGACTGATCGGACGCGGCGTGCGGGAATCCTTTCTGCACCCTTGGGCGCAACTGTTCACGCTCAGTGCCGTGACCATGGCCGCGGTTTTGGCCGGGATCTTTTTGTTGTTGCTGCACAACGTGAACCAGGAGTTGATCCGCAATCGCGGCGCCGTGGAATTTCAAATTTTCTGGCGGCACAATGCGGACATGGACGTGGTGCGCGGGCAGTGGGAACGGATGGCCTCCATGGACCATCTTAAGGAGCTGGAAACCTTTACGCCGGAACGGGCCTTGCGCGAACTCTCCAGGGATCTTTCCGGTCAAAGCGCCCTGGACTGGCTGGAGGAGGAAAACCCCCTGCCCCCATCCGCGTTTCTGGCCTTCAACATTCCACCCGGCGATCACAGCGAAGTCTGGGCCAAAGGGCTGCTCGCGGAACTGCGCGTGCTGCCCGAGGTGCAGGCCGTACATTACAACCCCATGCAATTGGATCTCGCCAAAAGCTGGCTGGCCGTGTCGCACTCCGTGATCTGGCCCGTGGTGGGCTTTTTGGCCCTGGTGGTGGCGCTGGTGGTGGGCAACACCGTGAAGCTCTCCATGCTCACCCGCAAGGATGAGATTGAAATCCTCTCCCTGGTGGGAGCCAGACCCTGGTATATCCGCGCTCCGCTGCTGGCGTCCGGCGCGTTCACCGGTTTGGTTTCCAGCGGTCTGGCCCTGGGGCTGCTGCGGTTGCTGCATCTGCGCCTGGAACATGTCCTGGATTTTCCGCCCGTGTTCCTGGTGATTTCCTTTTTCCCCACACAGCATTGCCTGCTGCTCGCCGGGGTGGTCACACTGGTTTGCGTGGCGGGTTCCTGGGTCGCGGTTCGGCACTAAACAACAGCCCGGCTCCGGCTGCACATCCGCCGGGCATGGACGAACCGCCTGGCCGCCTGGAATCCCGACACTTTTTTTCCGCTGCGTCCAGAGGTTGGACGGCCGATATTCTTCTTGCGATTATCTTTACTTTCCTCTATGTTAGAAAAATTCTAGACTGACGGACGAACAAGGGTGGGACTTATGCGACGTACCGTCCATTGCGCGGGTGCCTTGGCACTGGTGATCTGTGGCGTTTTCCTGTTGACCGGCGTAGGCTGTGTTCAGAAAAAACGTATTTATTCCGAGCCGCCGCACTACTCTAGTGCTCCGGCTCCACGCCAGGCCGCAACGCAAGCAGCCGGTACCACGGCCGCCACTGCTGCACCGGCATCACCACAACCCGCAGCCAAAGCCCAGCCCACGTCCACAACGTTGCAACCCACGCCCAACGCCGCCACAGCAGCCGATCAACCGGAACGGCTCGAGGGGCTGGCTTCCTGGATTGCCGACGACTTCCACGGCCTGCGCACGGCCAGCGGCGAACTCTACGACAAAGAAGCACTCACCGGAGCGCACCGCACCCTGCCCATGAATACCCGGGTGGAAGTGACCAACCTGGAAAACGGTCGGTCCATCGTGGTGCGCATCAATGACCGCGGCCCGTTCAAGCAGGAACGGATCATTGATGTTTCCCGCCGGGCCGCAGAGCAACTCGGCATGATCGGCCCGGGCGTGATCAAAGTTCGACTGCGCGTCTTGGACGGCATGGCCACAGCAGGGGACGGCGCCCTCGCAGCCCCAGGCACGGCCGCACCGCAGCCCGCCCAAACGTCCGAACCGGCCACGCAGACCGCGGACCAGACCACGCGGAGCATGGACTCGACGGCAAAGGCCACCACCACGACCCCGTGCTGGTATGTGCAGGTGGGGGCGTTCGAGGACCGTGAAAACGCCAAACGCGCCCTGGCGGAGTTATACGCCAAGGGCTACGAGCAGTCGCGCATCGCGGAAATGGCCCAGGATGGACTATACCGCGTTCAGGCCGGTACCTTTACGGACCGGCCCGAAGCGGAAACCGTGCTGGATCAGCTGAAGACAAATTATCCGGCCAGCTTTGTGCTTAGCTCGGATTCAATTCAGCCCTGAACTTGCGGGAAAGGCGGAAGACCACGACCTTGCGCGGAGGCAGGGTAATGGTTTCGCTGGTCTGGGGGTTGCGCCCCTTGCGCGCCTTTTTGTCGTAGGCTTCGAACTTGCCGAATCCACTCACCAAAAGGGCATGGTCCTTTTTGATGGACTGTTTCATGATCTCAAGGATGGATTCCACCAGATCCTTGATTTCAGCGCGATTCTTGTCGGTGCGCTCGTAGATGTAATCGACGATCCCGGCTTTGGTCAGCGTCTGTCCCATTGTTGCCTCCTGATCAAGACATGGTGCCGCTCAGCTGAGCGAGTTTCTGATTTTTTCCGCAAGAGCCATCATTGCTTCCTGGCTCTCGTAGGCCTGCTGCCCCCACAATTTCAGTCCGTCACCATCGAACCTTGGGATCAGGTGGAAATGCGCATGCATGACCAGCTGGCCCGCGGCCTCGTGGTTGTTCATCCCCAGGTTCAGACCCTGCGCGCCCGTGGCGGACACAATGGCCTCGCCCACGCGCTTGACGTCTGAGAGCAGGGCATTGCCCAGGTCGTCCGGCAGCTCAAAGAGGTTCGCATAATGCTTCCGGGGGATAACCAGGGCATGACCGGGGATTACAGGGGCGATGTCCAGGAACGCGATGGTGTGTTCACTTTCGTGGATTGTGGCGCTGGGGATCTCTCCCGCAACGATCTTGCAAAAAATACAGTCCGCACTCATGTCACTTCCGAATGTCTGATGTTTCCCATGGCGGGATGTTGTCCCGCCAGCCCCTCCCGACACAATGCCGGGGAAAAAGACGCCAGTTATGAGGAAGATAGCCTACGAACCGGTTTAGATCAAGCGGTATTCCCAAGGAAAGTGATGGAATAGGCGTTATTTTCAACTCAAACTAAGCGTACTGCAAGACAATTAAAGTAATCTTAGGGTGTTGACAAGGGGGTTGGAAAAATATTCCGAAAAAAAACACCAAATGACGGCACGTTAGTTGGAAACGTGGACAACCAAATGCAACAAACTGATTTATAACACTTTTCCGACTGCCCTTCCCCGCCAATCAATCCACCGGTCCCCGCGACGCTTGAGGCGAATGCGGTTCCGGTGTATGCCCGCATCGCCGATGACGGAAAAACACCGTTTGCGACACAGGACGAATCGGGCTTGCCTCCGGCGGCGCGGCTTCGTAGTCTGCGCTTTTCCATGTCCGGGGATTCTGATACAACCCGGCTACATTATAGTATGAGGTTACCATGAACACGACGCCTGTTTTCCGCTCTTTGCTGGCCGCCGCGATTCTTGCCCTGGCCCTGGCTTCGGGCTGTTCCTCCGAACCCGCTTCCTCGGCTAGCGCCACGCCCGACGCCCAAACCCAAGCCGCCGAGGCCCACTGGACCGATGCGCTGAGCACCCTGGACACGGACCAGGTGCGGGAACGCATTGCCGCGGCCAAAGGGCGGCCTGTGCTGGTTTGCCTCTGGTCCGTGAACTGCCCTGCCTGCGTGCAGGAACTGCCCGTGCTTGAAGAACTGGCCGACCAGTATGCCCCGGACGACCTGGAGGTCTTGCTGCTCAATCTGGACGGCAACCGGGCCGTTGTGCGCGGATTTTTCAAGGAATATGAACCAGCTGCCACCGTGCTGCTGGTGGAGCCGTCCGTGGCCGACGCGTTTCAGGCCACCTACATCCCCAAGCTGGTGCTCTACGATGCTTCGGGGGAAAAAGTCTTTGACGACTCCGGATTTTATCCCAAAGGCATGCTGGAAGCGTTGATCCAGCGTGCGTCAGGAGAATAAATTGGACCACGATTTCGTCGTGCGCAAGGCCCGCATCTCGGATGTAAAGGCCATGCACGCCATGCTGTTGGACAATCCCGAGGAAGAAGGGCTGGTGCTGCCCCGCTCCTTTAACAAGCTCTACACCCTGCTGCGGGATTTTTTTGTTGTGGTGGAAAAGAACTCCGGAGAACTGGCCGGATGCTGCGCCCTGTCCATCTGCTGGGAAGAGCTGGCCGAGGTCCGCTCCCTGGTGGTACGGAACACGTTCCGCGGCCGCGGCCTGGGACGACGGCTTGTGGATGCCTGTTTGAGCGAGGCCGTGACCCTGGAACTGTACAAGGTCTTTGTGCTCACCAATACGCCGGAGTTTTTCGCGCATCTCGGATTCCGCGAAGTACCCAAGGACGTGTTGCCCCAAAAGGTCTGGTCCGACTGCCTGAACTGTCCGAAATTCCCGGATTGCGATGAAATCGCCATGATGCTCCGGCTCTAGGCATGATATACTTTTTCAATCGGCTGCCTCCGTCACAAGGAACGCAGCAGATGGATTGCTTGTGCGGCAACGCGGCGGGCCATTTTCCCGGCAGCAGAAAAGCTGTCCATAAAAAGAGCAAAACCGCAGACCGTTCAAAAAAAAGGACAGCGTCGGACGCAGGCAACAGTCCAGGCTGAAGCGTATTCCCTGTACGCGGAAGTTTGCTTTTTTTGGCAGCAACGACGAAGTACCGTTTGGAAACGGCCTGACAAGGATACGAACCATGAGTCATACGTTGAGCGTGCTGGTGGACGCCGATACCATCCACCAGCGGGTACGGGAACTGGGACGCGAAATGGGCGAAGCCTACGGCAACGAACCCGTTGTCCTGGTCTGCGTGCTCAAAGGCGCATTTTTATTCTTTGCGGACCTGGCCCGGGCCATGACCATCGAGTGCGAGCATGACTTCGTGCGCCTGGCCAGCTACGGATCCGGCACGAGCCGAGGTAAGGAAATGCGCTTTTCCAAAGACTTGGAAGTCCCCATCGAAGGAAAGCACGTGGTCATCGTGGAAGACATCGTGGACACCGGCAATTCCGTAGAATTTCTCAAGCATGTCTTTGCGAAAAGAAGGCCTCAGAGTTTGAAAGTTTGCGCACTTGTTGATAAACGAGAAAGGCGGGAACTCGACATCAATGTCGACTTCGCCGGGTTCAACCTGACCGGTGCGGGATTCCTGGTGGGATACGGCATGGATTATGCCGAGCGATACCGGGAACTTGACGCCATCTACGAGCTGGTACGCCACCAGGGCGACTAGTCAAACCTTTCCGGAGGCCGACCATCACTTCCTGGAACCGGCAACGGCGAACATGCCATGGCACAGCGCAGGTACACCGCGCTCCCCCCGTGGCCACCCGCCTTCAGCTCGGTCCGGGACCAACGGAACCGCTTCCCAAGAGAGAGTGCCATGATCGTTGCTTGCCCGAGCTGTGAGACGAAATACAACCTTCCGGATGACAAGATTCCCGCCAAAGGGTTGAAGGTCAAGTGCGCCAAATGCGAACACGTTTTTCGCGTACCGGCTCCGACACCCGAGGCTCCCGCCCCTGCGGCGGCCACGCCTGGCAAATCGGCCGAAAGCCCGGCCTCCGCGCCGGTGCCTCCCGCGCCCAACCCCCCAGCGGATACGGCTCCGGAACCAGAACAACCCCCGACCCGGCCGGACACGGCTGCCGATGCCGCACCCGATTTCGACAAAGCCTTTGAAGAGGCCGTGGCCGACGAGACAACGGACACGGCTCCCGCGTTCGATGCCGAGGATGAACTCGACAACGACCTCTCCGCACCGGAACCGGACCTGAGCGACGACCTGCTCGGCGACCTGGATTCGAGCCTGGATCAGGAACTTGGCGACGACCTGGATGCCAAGGATGACGACCTGTTCGGCGGCTTTGGCGAAGAAGAAAACCAAGACGACGATCCACTGGGCGGCGGCTTTGATCTGGACTCCCTGGACGAAAAACCCGCCCAGGACTCGGACGATGACGGCTTTGACCTTGCGGAACACGATCTGGACGAGGGCCAGGACGAACTGGACGCGGACCAGGAAGAGAATGAAGACGGAGAAGACTTGTTCCAATCCCTCTCCGGCGAGGATCTCGACCTGGAACCCGAACCCCGGCGCGGCGGCCTGGGCAAAGCCCTGCTCTACCTCCTGCTCCTGCTCCTGCTTGGGGCGGGCGGCGCCATTGTGACCTATAATTTTGGACTCTGGTCCCTGCCGGGTTCCATGCAGTCCACAGGCATCCAACTGGGCTTTGAACTGCCCTTCAAGGTGCCCTTTGTGCTTGGTCCGGATGAACCCGAACAGCCCAAGCCCGGCGAACTGCCCGCCGAACGAATCAAAAACATCCAGCCCGTGGACTTCCGCCAATACGTGATCAGCAACGAAAACGCCGGTCCCCTGTTCGTGGTGGAAGGAAAAGCCCAGAACAAATTCACCGAGCCAAAGGAACGCATCAAGGTGTTGGTGACCTTGTTCGACGAGCAAGGCAATGTGCTGGCCTCCCAGGAACAGATGTGCGGCAACACGCTGTCCCTGCTCCAGCTCCAGGTGCAGACCCGCGATGAAATCGTGGAAAGCCTGAATTCCTCGGCCGGAATCTATGCCAACAACTCGTTCATCAAGCCGGAGCAGACCACACCCTTTATGGTGGTCTTCTTTGATCCACCCCGGGATGTGAAGGAATACCAGATCGAGATCGTGGACGCCCGCAATCCCAAACGATGAACGGCACCCTGCGGGGCCGACCGGCAAACACCGGTCCGCTGCCGCCGCGCAATGTGCAATCAAGACCGGGGGTACGCCGTAAGGCCTCCCGGTTTTTTTTCGAGGAACGTCCCGACCCCGCGCCCACGTTGGCCATCCGAGGTGACGCATGAAGACCAAGGAAGTGTTTCGCTGCGCCGAATGCGGCGCCCAATCCCCGCAATGGCAGGGGCAGTGTCCGTCCTGTCGCGCCTGGAACACCCTGGAACCGCTGTCCGTGGTCAAGGGGAAAAACCGGTCCGGCACACGCAGTCCGGAAGGCTCCCAGGCTCCGCGCCCCCTGGAGGAGCTTTCCCAGGAGGGCGGCCAGGGGCGGCCGTCGGGCTTCCCGGCCCTGGACCAGGTCTTGGGCAAGGGGCTGACTCCCGGCGGGGCTATTCTGCTGGGCGGGGAACCAGGCATCGGCAAGTCCACGCTCCTGTTGCAGCTTGCGGGTCGGCAGGCGGCCCTGGGCGCACGCGCTGTGTACCTCTCGGGCGAGGAAAGCCTGCCCCAACTGCGCAACCGGGCCGAACGCCTGGGGCTGCTGGGACCGGGCCTGCTGGCCATGGCCTCCACCAGCGCGGCAGACGGCCTGGCCGTGCTGGAAGGACCGGAACCTCCGGAACTGCTCATCGTGGATTCGGTGCAGACGCTGGCCTCGGTTTCCGCCGAAGGCATTCCCGGGAGCGTGAGCCAGGTCCGGGCCGTGTCCGCGGAACTGGTGGAAGCCGCCAAAAAGAGCCGCACCACCTTGATCCTGGTGGGCCACGTGACCAAGGAGGGCCAGATTGCCGGCCCCAAACTCCTGGAGCACATGGTGGACACGGTGCTCTATCTGGAAGGGGACCGCAGCCATTTTTCCCGCATTCTGCGCGTGCTCAAAAACCGCTATGGTCCCAGTGACGAACTGGTCGTCTTCGTCATGAAGGAACAGGGGCTGGAAATCGTGGATGATCCTTCCACCATGTTTCTGGGGCGGCGGGATGCCGCGCTTTCCGGCTCGGCCCTGGTCATGGCCGTGGAAGGGCAGCGTCCCTTTGCCGTGGAAGTGCAGGCATTGGCCTCCAAGACCTTTCTTTCCATCCCCCGCCGCACCGCCCTGGGGTTTGACACCAACCGGCTGCACCTGCTCCTGGCCGTGCTGGAAAAGCGCCTGCGTCTGAATCTCTCCAGCCATGATATCTATGCCAAGATTTCCGGCGGGCTGGCCATGCGCGACCCCGGACTGGACCTGGGCGTGGTGGCCGCGATCCTGTCCTCGTTTTACGACCGCCCCCTGCCCGAAGGCGCTATTTTTTGGGGGGAGGTGGATCTCAACGGACAGGTTCGCCCGGTATCCGGGCGGGACACCCGACTCAAACAGGCCGGACGGCTCGGACATGACCCCGTGTTTGAGGCGGAGTCCTGCCGCACCCTGGCGGATCTGCAACGCCGCCTGTTCGGGAAAAACGAATAAACGCAGCACAACGGCCCACCGGGGGCGCGAACCGATGCATGACCCAGGCCGCAATGTTCGAACGGGAGGAACCGGATGTCGTCCAAGGAATCCACAGAGCAACTGGCAGCCCAGGTCGCGGCCTTGTGCCGTTCCCTGGGCGTTTCACCGGAGCCGGAAACCGCCATCCGCATCGCCGGCTATCTCGACCTGCTCACGCAATGGAACCGCAAAACCAACCTTGTGGGACCGCGCCGAGCCGACGAGATTCTGCATACCCTGGTGGCGGACAGCCTGCCCCTGGCCGGATTCCTGGAATCCCTGCCCCTGGCTGATGATCCCTTGTGTCTGGACCTGGGCGCGGGCGCGGGCCTGCCCGGCATTCCCCTGCGCTGCCTCTGGACGCGTGGCCGGTACTATCTGGTGGAGGTGCGGGAAAAACGATGTGTGTTTTTGCGCTTGGCCGTGGGACGCTTGGACCTCGCGCGTACTGCCGTGCTGCAGGTTCGCGCCGAGGAAGCGCTCCAGCAGCTGCCGGACGAGGAAATCGCCGACCAGGGCGCGGACCTGATCCTCAGCCGGGCCTTCATGCCCTGGCAGGAGCTGCTGCCCTTTGTGCGGCCCATGCTCACTCCGGGCGGACAAGTGGTGGTGCTGGCCAACGAACCGCTTCCCGCTGTTTTGCCCGAGGCATGGCGGCCCGTGGAATCCCGCTCCTACACCATCCGTCCTGGCCGGGAGGAAAGCACGCGCTGGTTCTGGGCGCTCCAGGCCGAAGCGTAAGAGGAATCCATCTTCCCCCGGCCCGGATCGTGCGCCGTGGTCGGGAGCACGCGGTACGGAAAAAAATCGTGCTGGCCGTTGAAAAATCAATAGGCAGACTGTTTAATCCGGTGCGGGTTCTCGCTCGGGGACGGAACATCAGCCCGGAGGGTACAGGCCGATGCGCAGCACGGCCGACGCCATGACAACGGCTTTGGCCCGGGCCTTGATGTATTCCTTGCGCGCCCCTTCCTTGACGATGCTTTGCAGGCTCCGCAACAAGCGATAATTATTTACGGAATTATCCGTCGCAGGCTGGCGCAACACATACGTGGAAAACCGGATGCGGCGACGGAGGAAATCAAAGATATCTTCGCGGGGCGACATGACCGCGTCCGTGCTGCCCACAATGTACTGTTCTCCCGGAAAATGGGCGTCCGACCCCACGGCCCAGCCCATGCCCCGGCCACGATCCTTCATGGGCAGGTCGATCGTGCGCTGGAGCTTGGAAAGCGTTTTTTTGAGCAACGGTTTGGTGCGGCTGGTGGCGAGTCGCTTGTCAAAGGTGAGCGCGGAGCCGTTGTGGATTTCCACATAGTCGCAGGCCCGCAACAAATTGGCGTAGGAACGGCGGCACAGCACATTGCCCGCTGCCGAGCGGCAGATATGAAACGGATGCGGGATGATGGTCAGCGCGTCCGTGGCCTCGGCAAGACGCTTCACGTCGCGCACGGAGCGCCGAAAACTGGGAATCTCCACCACGGCCCGACGAAGCTGGTCCTCGGTGCGATAGAGATATATGATGTCGATGCCTTCGGAAGTGACGCTCTCCATGCCGGGCAGCACCGCGGTGGACGTGTCCGCAAGGGCATGCGCCAGCCATTGGTACGCCTCCAGAGGCTTTTTGTAGCAATGTTCCGTGGAAGCCAGATAGTGCAGCCCATGGCGGGAAACCGTATGCGCAATGCTTCGCAACCGGCAGCGGCGCTGCACTCCCGGCATTTGATGCACATTGGCATGGTAATGAAGATCGAATGTCAGCATGGCTTTCAGTGAACGGCCCGGGTTGGATGATAAGGGACCAGCGGCATGGCCGCGTCCCGGCTCCGACAGGCTACAAACCGCGTAATCTTTCCCGATGCGGTCCGGCCTGTCAAGAAAACGCCTGTTACGAATGCGGGAGACGTACAATGGTTGAGAAGCTGGTTGGAACAAAAGCAATGCGCTTGGCCCTGATTACGATCCTGCTCCTTGTGCTGGCGGGATGCGCACCCAAGGTGCGGCTGTTTCCCGACGGCACGGATCCGCTGGAGGAACAGGTGCTGCAGGGAGAGGGTTCGGAAAAAGTGCTGCTGGTGAACGTGCGCGGTCTGATCAGCGATGCCCCGGACCAGGGACTGCTGGGCCGCCGTCCCAGTTTGCTGCAGGAGGTGGTCAGCCGTTTGCGGTTGGCGGAAAAAGATGCCGAGGTACGCGCCGTCATACTGAAAATCAACTCCCCGGGCGGCGGGGTCACGGCCAGCGACGTGCTGCACCATGAGATTGAACGCTTCCGCCGGGAGTCGGGAAAGCCCGTGGTGGCGCTGCTCATGGATGTGGCCGCGTCCGGCGGATACTATGTGGCTCTGCCGGCCGACCGCATTGTGGCGCATCCCACCAGCGTGACGGGATCCGTGGGCGCGGTGTTTTTCCAGCCCCGGGTCACCGGATTGATGGAAATGGCGGGTGTGCGTGTGGAAGTGGCCAAATCGGGTCGCAACAAGGACATGGGGTCGCCCTTTCGGGAGTCCACGAAAGAGGAACAGGATATCGCCCAAACCCTGATCAATGAAATGGGAACGCGGTTTCAGACGTTGGTTCGCCAGGCGCGAGACCTCACGCCGGAGCAGATGGACACCGTTGCCACGGCGCGGGTGTTCACGGGTACGCAAGCCCTGGATCTGGGACTAGTGGACCGAGTGGGGTATCTGGAATCGGCTTTCGCCCTGGCAAGGGAGTTGGCGGAATTGCCCGAGGATGCGAAACTCGTGGCCTACCGGGACCAGCGATACGCCAATGATACGGCGTATAACGCGTCCGCCCGCCTGGTGCGCCCCGCCCTGCTGGATGCCGGATTGCTCGGAACAGCACTCGGCTCGGGCCTGCCCAGGGAATGCGGTGTCTATTATCTTTGGCTGCCCGGGAATGAGTAGCGCGGCGCAAACCGTCCCGCCGCTGGATCAGCGGAACATGGGGCGCAAATGCGGCGCGTTGCCGACCAGCACGGTCCGGCGTGATGTCGGGCCGTTGGGGACCGTGTCAAACCACTGACCCCTGGGAGTGCTGCCCGGCCTGCCCTGGGGAACAACGCTCCGGAACAGGGGAACACAGGCGGGACAGACACAACGGCCCCTGACGCCGAGGTAAAATTCCCGATCATCCAATCGTGCACCGCAAATCTCACAACGCATGGCGGACATGGCGTTCCTCCGGCAAGGCGTTTTTTTGCCCTGCCTCGGCCCGGGCGCGGAATCAGCCGCTGGACCGGGCCAAAATCAAAGGTTCCGTCTCCAGCTCGGCCTGGGGCATTTCCCGCAGGGCGGCCAGGGCGGTCTTCCGGGAGGGCGCGGTCTTGAACAAGGCACGAATGTCCTCGTCAAGCGCGTCCTGGGCCACCAAACAGGAACTGCAAATGTTCCCTTCACGGGATTGTACGTAAAAGTCCCAGGAATCAATGGACAATCCGCACTTGCAGCATCGGTTCTTCATGGTTCGGCTCCTGATATTGACGGTTTTTTGCCGTTTGGGAACCAACCATGCAGATACCGTGCCTTTCACTTGAACACGCCGCCTCAGACACCCCGTGCCTGCAAGACGATCCCTGTTGGCCCGCCGTAGATTTTGCGGCGTCCCCGGCCGACCGAACCGTACCCGCCCCGCTCCGGCACAAGCCGCCCCCATGCGAGTTGAAAAGAAGACTGGAACAATATATTGGAGGGACTCTTCGGATGTCGGGACCGGGGTGTTGTGTCCCCATGCTCGGCGGTCTACGGCAACGACAAGGCGGAATAGAACTTTTTTGTGCTTTTTTTGCAGCCTACCAGCACGCTCGAATCAATTGTTCGCAAAGTTTAGCCAGGAGTCGCTGGAATGATCGGAATTGTTGACATAGGGGTCTCCTATGGTGACGTTGTTATCGACAATCTTCGTCGCGCCCAGACCTTTGACCGTCCCGAGGATTTCATTCGGGACAAAATCGGGTTTACCGAGTTGCGGCGGAAACAGCCGGAAACCGAAACATCGGATTTGTGTGTCGCCGCCTTTGAAAACCTTTGCGAGCGCACGCCCATAGATCCCGAATCCGTGGAATGCATCGTCGTGGTGACACAAACCCCGGACGGACACGGATTGCCGCATACCTCTTCCATCGTACAGGGCAAGCTTGGACTTCACGGAGCCGCCGCCTTTGACGTTTCCCTGGGGTGCTCCGGCTATGTCCACGGACTTTCCATTCTCAACGCTTTCATGCAGGCCAACGGCATGCGTTGCGGGCTGTTGTTTACAGCGGATCCTTACTCCAAGGTACTGGATAGCGAAGACGTGGTGACGGAACTTTTGTTCGGCGACGGAGCAACCTGTACCTTGATCGGGACGGACCCGTTGTATCAGCTCGGTCATTGCCTTTTTGAAAACGACGGAACCAAACACCAGCTCCTTTCCGTCGAAAAAACAGGCCGACTGCAAATGGACGGCCGGAGTATTTTTAATTTCAGCTTGGGAACCGTTCCCCGACAAATAAAAAAATGCCTGGAACAAAACCAGCTTACGCCCGCAGACGTTGACCTTTTCGTGCTGCATCAGGCTTCCAGGTACATCGTGGAAAACATGGCCAAACGACTGGGGGTTCCCGCGGAAAAGGTTCCCTTTGCCTTGGCCCGCATCGGGAATACGGTTTCTTCCACCATTCCCATGACGCTGCAGCCGCGGCTGCAAGAAAAACAACGTACTATCCTCATCTCGGGATTCGGGGTCGGGCTTTCCTGGGGAACAACGGTGTTGAAGCGTTGCTCCGCATAATGAGCTGCTGCCGTGCAACCTTGTTATTGTACGGTATTACAAAAAGAGAATACAATGAGAACTCCACTGGTCTGTATTGCCATAGAAGTCAAAGGACGGGAAATCAGCCCATTGTTGTTCTTGTCGGCCAACTTCATTAAAGCCGGATTTCCGGTTTTGATAGGCCACCGTGCCCGCATTTGGAGATTTTTCAGAAAGGATGCCGCGGACATTCCAATATGTTATATTGCCAAAGAAATGGCAAACCTGAGTGAATACGCCCGCCCGGCGATGAACATCTATAGCCTTGATGAAGAAGGAGGCGCCAAGTTTTCCACATCAGGGAATTGCCGTTTGGCACCGGTCAAGGTTCAAGACAAATTGCGCAAAATTTTTTGCTGGGGCGAAGCGTATCGAGATTTTATGGTCGCCAATGGCGGCGACCCAGACAAAATCGTCGCCTCAGGGCATCCCAAGTTTGACTTGCAAGAAGTTGAAACATTCCGCCAAACAAAAGCGGAAGAACAACTTTGCTTTCCGGAAAAATTTATTCTCATTAACTCCAATTGGGCTTCCGCTCACTATGTCGCCGGAGCTGAAGCGCTCAGAGAACTTCATATTTCGCTAAAGATGGGACTGGAACGTTTGGAGCGAGCAACGGTTAAAGACAACCACACGTTGCAACGCATGATACCTCTTATAAAAAAACTAACGGCCGCGTTCCCGGACCACACAATCGTCATCCGGCCGCATCCGGTTGAAGACGAAAAGCATTATGCGTCCTACTTTACTGCAAAAAATATTCTTGTATCCAAGCAGGGCAATTCCTATTCCTGGATCAAGCGAGCCGTGGCCGTGATCCACAACGACTGCACAACGGGAATCGAAGCCTTTACCATGGGGAAACCCGTGATCAGCTACACAGGCCCGGAAACCAACATGGACAGCATGGCTGTTCAGATTTCCCAGGCAACGGATGATGCAGACGAGGTTATAGCTCTTGTACGAAACGCCATCGCCAACAATGGCCGCTCAAACTTGCTCCCTGAAGAACGCGAAGAACGAATGGCAAAGTTACGCAAGTTGTTGGCAAATATCGACGGACAAAGCGCCTCCGACACAATTGTTTCCACGGTGCTACAAGATTACACCATGGAAGAACTCCCAGCGTACACATTGCCGAAGCCCAAAAGCTGGGTTTACCGCACCGCCAAAAAAGGCAAACGCATCATCCGAAACATCAAGCTCCGACTGAGTCATGACGCAAAGAAAAATTTTCTAAAACGCACGCTTCGGGGAAAATTCCCCGGCCTGGCACTGTCGGAAGTCTTGGAGCGGCTGGAGCGCTTTCAGGTTTGTCCCCCCTCCTCGGGTGAGTGCACGGTTGTGGAATACGATATCGATACGTTTTTGCTAACTCCCGGTCCCGCGTGGAAACCGCCGCAGGAGCACTGACCTGCTTGTGGAACGCGACGGTAACACGTTGAAAAACAGGTACGATAGAGCGCCGCACAGCAAATGATTGCAAAGGCACGCATGCAAAACGCCTCGGAACCTTTCGCATAAGATAATATGGGCCGCGCATGGTATTCAGTTCCATTGTCTTTCTCCTCTTTTTTCTTCCGGCGGCGCTGGCGCTGAATTTTGTTTTGCCGCCCCGGGC
Organism: Paucidesulfovibrio gracilis DSM 16080; assembly: GCF_900167125.1. Classification (NCBI taxonomy): domain Bacteria; kingdom Pseudomonadati; phylum Thermodesulfobacteriota; class Desulfovibrionia; order Desulfovibrionales; family Desulfovibrionaceae; genus Paucidesulfovibrio; species Paucidesulfovibrio gracilis. The sequence continues at coordinate 8,049 of NZ_FUYC01000014.1, read as the reverse complement.
GCGTAACGCCGCGCTGCTTTTTAGCAGCCTCGTGTTCTATTTTTGGGGCGAGGGCTTCACGGTCCTTTTGCTGCTGTTTTCCGCGTTCAGCGTCTATTTCTGCGGCCTGCTCCTCCATCAAAATCGGACCACGAATCCGGCGCGGGCAAGGCTGATCCTTTTCTTTGCCGTCTGTGTAAACCTCAGCTTCCTCGGCTATTATAAATACGCAAACTTCTTCGTCCTGGACGTCCTGCACGCCGGGAATACCGGATGGGAACACGTGGCCCTGCCCGTGGGCATCAGCTTTTTTACCTTCCAGGCCATCAGCTACATCATCGACGTCTACCGGGGAGACATCCGCCCGGCCCGCAGCTTCACCACTCTGGCCTGCTACATCGCGTCCTTTCCGCAACTCGTGGCCGGTCCCATCGTCCGCTACCGCGACATTGAAACGGATCTTCACGACCGGAAAACAAGCGTGAAGGACTTTTCCCAGGGAGCCAATCGGTTCTTTCTCGGGCTTGGGAAGAAAGTGCTCATCGCCAACCCCCTGGCCCAATGCGCGGACACGCTTTTCGCGCTTCCTTCCGGACAGATCGGACCCGGCGAGGCCTGGCTTGGAACGCTGGCGTATTCACTCCAAATATATTATGATTTTTCAGGCTACTCCGACATGGCCATCGGCCTGGGGCGGATGCTTGGATTCCATTTTCCGGAAAACTTCAATTATCCGTACATTGCTAATTCCATTCAGGATTTCTGGCGAAGGTGGCATATATCCCTTTCCACCTGGTTTCGGGATTATCTGTACATTCCCCTGGGCGGCAACCGCGTCTCCCCCTTACGCACCTACGCCAACCTCGCCACGGTGTTCCTGCTCTGCGGATTCTGGCACGGGGCAGCCTGGACCTTCGTGGCGTGGGGAGCCTACCACGGACTCTTCCTCGTGCTTGAGCGCCTCTTTCTGGGCAAGGTGCTACACCGTTTGCCGGGGCTGGTGCGCCATGCCTACGCCTTACTGGTGGTATTGGGCGGCTGGGTCATCTTCCGGGCCGAGACACTTCCCCAGGCGTTGGAATTCCTGAGGGCCGGAGCCATGCTCGGCGGCATTGCCACCAATCCGCACCAGATCGAACGGGTGCTGACCAACGACGTCCTCCTGGCATTGGGGATGGGTCTCTTTTTTTCCTGGCCCGTCTACCCCCGGCTCAAAAACGCGCTTGCCGCCTCGAACGCCGCAGGCTGGCTTCGCCCGGCGCACCAGGGGATGCTGCTTGGCGTGTACATGATCTGCCTGTTCCGCCTTTCGGCCTCCACCTACAACCCGTTTTTATATTTCAGGTTCTAGAGCATGAAGACCCGATCGTATCCGATCCACGCCGCCCTGTGCATGGCATTGTTCCTTTTGCCCGCCCTGGTTATGCTTTCCGGACTGGCAACCGTGGACGAGGCCCGCTTCGAACGAAAGGAACTGCGCCCACCGAACAAATTTCCAGGTTTTCCGGCCAAGGCAGCTCCCGGAACCGTGCTCAACGCGATGCGCCAGTGGCCCCACGATTTCGAGGCCTGGTTCAACGACCATTACGCCTTTCGCCGCGTTTTTCTCGACGCGGACAAAGACCTCAACCGATTGCTCGGCATTCTGCCCCCCGCCGACCCAAACGCAAGGGTCGTCATCGGCAAAAACGACCGCTTTTTTCTCGGGGACCGTTTTGATCAGGTCATGACCCAGCACACCGGTGACGCCTATGTCATGTCCGAAGACCTCCGGGACGCCCTGGTGCAACGCATGACCGCAATGGCCCATGCCCTCGACGACATGAACGTGGAGTTCCTGTTTCTTCTGGCACCGGACAAACATGGAATCTATCCCGAAGACCTGCCGGGCTGGCTGTCCCCTTTTCAGGGAGTAACTTCGGCGGACTTGTTCATGGAAGGAGCAGCAGAGGCAGGACTCCCGACCGTGGACGGCCGCCGCATTCTGCAAAGGGAAAAATCACGATTCAACGCCTTGCTCTACCCCAATACGGACAGCCACTGGTCGGACTTGGGAGCCTATCTGGTCTACAGAGCCATGATGGAGCAGCTTTCGGATGCGTTGGGACCGCTTCGCGCCCTGACCATGGAACGCTGCGTGGTTACTCCACAGCCCGAAGGCTTTGGACTGGCCAGGCTCGCCGGGCTTGATGCGGTGAACGACGCCTTGATTCGTCTGCGGTTCAACGAACCGTTCCGCACCTTGCGCGCCTTCGACTTTTCAGGCAACGAAGTGTCCATCGGCCTTGACGAGCGGTTTCCCAAACACCTGAACCGAATCACGGTCAATCCCGAAGCGCTCAACCACCTGACGGTGCTGGTATTTCGTGATTCCTTCAGCCGGGCGCTCATTCCAATGCTCAGCCAGACATTTTCAAAGGTGGTGTATACCGGCAAGGCCAACCGGGATATCTGTGAGGATCTGGTAACCCGATACAACGTGGATTTGGTTATCTTTGAAACCGCGGAACGGTTTTTGCCGTATCTTTGACCGGTCCCTTTCCCCATACCGGGGAAACGCGACCTGCTTCAGTAACTGGCCGTTGAAAAAATCAATCCTACAGGCTGTTGAGAGGATCAGACAAATGCGTAAAACGCTGTACCTTCATATCGGCACACCCAAGACAGGATCCTCGGCCATCCAGACTTTTTTGGAGCAAAACAGAGAGGTATTGCGTTCCAAGGGCATTGATTACCCGGGCGGTCCCGCCAAAAAAACACAATTCAGCGCCCAGTCCGGCAATGGGCGAGACCTGTGCCTCGCGAAACCCGATTCCAAAGAATATAAGCACGCGCTGCGGCAAATCCAGGCCAGCGAGTTTGACACGGTTCTCGTTTCTTCGGAGTTCTTCATTGCCCAGTCCGACGAACGCATGGCACGGCTTCATAAGGCGCTCTCTGATTTCGATATCCACATCATCGCCTACCTGCGGCGGCAGGATCTTTACCTGCAATCCTACCTGCAACAAGGCGTGAAGCTCCACGGCCTGCGCTCACTGGACGCCTGGGAAAGCGATGATCCCATGTTCAACGGCTTCATGCAGCTGCTCGGCGAGAATGCGGCCCAAGCATTGCTCCAATTCGTCCGTGGATACGAAAAAGACAAGGTCATCATCCGCCCGTATGAAAAAGGGCAATTCACGGACGGCAACATTTTCTCGGATTTCCTCACGATCCTGGGAATTCCTCTGACCGGCGAGTTCCAGCTCCCACAACGGGCCATCAATCCGGGGTTTGACCGGGATTTCTTGGAACTGCGCATGATGCTCAACCATCCAAAAATTCCCCGGGGAAACGTGCAACGTCTTTTTACAAGCTGCCTGTGGGAGTTATCCCACCCTACCGACCAGAACCAGCTGTTTACCCCCTATTCCCTGCTCTCTCCGCAAAGACGGATCGCTTTGATCGAAGGGTGCGGCAAAGAATATGAAATCATTGCAAGGGAGTATCTGGGACGTGAGCACGGCAAGCTGTTTTTCGACCCCTTGCCGGACCAGGAGGATTGGCAACCATACCCCGGCATTCCGCTTGAAAAAGTGGTGCAGGCGTTTGGTTGCGTTTGTGCCCGCCAACAGGAGCAACTTGACGCGTTGCAAAAGAGGGAAAACAAACGTCCGGTACGTCGGTTGCTCCGCAGCTGCAAAAAAATACTGCACCGGCTCGGCATCGGCCCAGCCTAGCGCTTCCCTTACTCAACGCCCCGCCAGCGGCAACAAAAAAAGCGAACCCTTCCTGGTCTGGAAAGGTCCGCTTCGGATCGCCGTATTCGTTCCGTGGCGCTAGTGGCAACTGCCGGACGAGCAGGAACCTGTGCCGCAGGAGCTGCAACCGCAACCGCCGTCCTGGGGAAACTCCAGGCTGGACTTCACTTCAAATCCCATGGGACCCATGTCGATGGTCACGGGTTGGGCCTGTTCAATCAGTTCCTCGTCCACGACAACGGTGATGTCGCCGTCAAAATCAAAGCTCTTGTCGCCATCGCGCACCTGGTCCAGTCCCAGGGCCAGGGACGCCCCGGAGCAGCTCTGGGCCACAAATACGCGCACCGGCGCCTTCTCGTTGGATTCAAAGTATTGTTTCAGCCCATTCAGGGCCGCGTCGGACAATTGAAGCATGGTGCCTCCAGCTCGGCTTGAGGGTGGGCTTGCGCACCCCGTTGGTTTCTTCAAAGCTATTCATGTAATCTATCCTGTCAATAGAGGGCAACCGAAAAACCGACCCCAGAAGGCAACAAAGCCCGCCCCAAGGCCCAGATCATCCCCGGCCCAAGAGATGCAGACTTTGACAACCCGGCCCCGATGGACTAACGAAATTCGTTTCCTGTGAACATCTCTATGCCCCGAACGACCCTCCCCGAAACAGGGTTCAGGAAGACACGATCGTATGAGCAAAAAGATTCAGAAAATCAAGGGATTCGCCGACCTCTTTCCAGAAGAGGCCGCCATTTTCAGCTTCATGGAGGCCAAGGCCCGCAACGCGTTTGAGCGTTTTGGCTTCGGTGAGCTGCGCACGCCCGTGCTGGAAAAAACCGAACTGTTCCAAAAGTCCATTGGTGAAGACACGGACGTGGTCGGCAAAGAAATGTTCACCTTTCCGGACCGCAAGGGGCGCTCGCTGACCATGCGGCCCGAGGCCACGGCCGGAGTGATCCGCGCGTTCGTGGAGGCCGGAAAACACCAGCCCGGCAGTGTGGCCAAGTATTATTCCTTTGGTCCCATGTTCCGATACGAGCGTCCGCAAAAGGGCCGCCAGCGCCAGTTTCATCAAATCAACGCCGAAATCATCGGCGCGCCCGAACCGCAGTCCGACGCCGAGCTGATCCTCATGCTCGATACCTTTCTGCGCGACCTGGGCCTGAAAAAACTGTCCATTGAGCTGAACTCCCTGGGCTGCCCGGAATGCCGTCCCACATACCGCCGCGCTCTGACCGAGTATTTCAATTCCCTGCCCGTGGACGAGCTGTGCGAAGACTGCCGCCGCCGCAAGGATACCAACCCCCTGCGCGTGCTGGACTGCAAGGTGCCCGCCTGCAAGGAGCTGGTCAAGGATGCGCCCAGCGTCACGGACCACCTCTGCGCTGAATGCGCCGACCACTTCGCCCAGGTGCGCGAGGTGCTCGACCGGGCCGGTCTGGTCTACGAGCTGAACCCGCGTCTGGTGCGCGGGCTGGATTATTACCAGCGCACCACCTTTGAAATCACCTCCGGCGACATCGGCGCACAAACCGCGGTGGCCGGAGGCGGCCGCTACGACGGATTGGTCAAGCACCTGGGCGGCCCGGATGTCCCGGCCACGGGCTTTGCCTGCGGCATGGAGCGTCTGGCCCTGCTGCTCGGGGAACAATCCGCCGACCAGCCGGACTTCTACATCGCCGTAACCGCGCCTAAAGCCGCCAACAACGCCCTGCTTCTGGCCCAGGAACTCCGCCTGGCCGGATTGGGCGGCCAGGTCAGCTACAGCGCGGGCAGCATGAAAAGCCGTTTGCGCGCCGCCAACCGCATCGGCGCACGCTATTGCCTGATCCTCGGCGAGGAAGAGAACGTCGATCATACCGTCACGGTCAAGGACATGGTGGGCGATTCCCCCCAGGTCACCGTGACCCCGGAGCAATGCCGACAACTGCTGCTGGGCGGCAAAAAACGGTAACCGGCGCTGCCCGAGACAGTCTGCCGGATAAGTTGAAAACACAGGCTGGGAATGAATGCCGAGATGCACCACGCTGGAAATGCTTCGGGCCGACACGACGGCCAAAGGCGTTCCAGATGCCACGGCAGATCGCCGTTTCTCACCAGCCCGTTAACGGCCGCCCTGCACCGGCCCGCATCATAAGGACCAAACCATGAGTGAACAAATTTTTCAGGACGACAGCGTTTACGACAAATACCGCTGGATCGACGATCTGGGCGGCTGGCGGCGCTCGCACCACAACAACGAACTCACCGCCGCCAACATGGGCGAACAGGTCTGTCTCATGGGCTGGGTCCAGTTCCGGCGCGACCACGGCGGCCTGATCTTCATCGACCTGCGCGACCGCGAAGGCCTGACCCAGGTGGTCTTCAGCCCCGAACACAATACCGAGGCCCACGAACGCGCCCACGCCATCCGGCCCGAATACGTGGTGGCCGTGCGCGGCACAGTGCGCCCCCGGCCCGAAGGCATGGCCAATTCCAATCTGGTCACCGGGGAAATCGAAATCGTGGTGGACGAATGGAAACTGCTGAACACCTCGGATACGCCCCCGTTTCCCATTGAAGACCGCGTGGAGGCCGGTGAAAATCTGCGCCTCAAATACCGCTACCTGGATCTTCGCCGTCCCGCGCTGGCCCGCAACTTCATCCTGCGCAACAAGGCCGCCCAAAGCGTACGCCGCTACCTGGACAACCTGGGTTTCCTGGAAATCGAAACCCCGGTGCTGACCAAGTCCACGCCCGAAGGCGCGCGCGATTTTCTGGTACCCAGCCGCCTGAGCCAGGGCGATTTTTTTGCCCTGCCCCAGTCCCCGCAGCTCTTCAAGCAGATGCTCATGGTTTCGGGCATGGAACGCTATTTCCAAATCGTCAAATGCTTCCGCGATGAAGACCTGCGCGCCGACCGGCAGCCCGAGTTCACCCAGATCGACATTGAAATGAGCTTCGTGGACGAGGAAATCGTTCAGGACATGGCTGAAAACATGGTCCGGACCCTGTTCCGCGAAACCCTTGACGTAAACCTGCCCGAAGCCTTCCCCCGCATGACCTATGCCGACGCCATGCGCGACTACGGCGTGGATAAGCCCGATGTGCGCTTTGACCTCAAGCTCCAAAACGTGAGCGATGTTTTCGAAGGCTCAGGCTTCAAGGTCTTTGCCCAGGCCTCCCTGGTCAAGGTCATGCGCGTACCCGGCGGCGGCCGTCTCACCCGTAAGGAAATCGACGACTTCACCAAGTTCGTGGAAATCTATGGCTCCAAGGGCTTGGCCTGGATCAAGGTCAAGGAGGACGGTGAATGGCAGTCCCCCATTGTCAAATTCTTCTCGGATGAGGAAAAAAGCCGCCTGGCCGAACGCACCGGCGTGCAGGCCGGGGACATCCTCTTTTTCCAGGCTGGCCAGGCCGACATCGTCAACGCCGCACTGGGCAACCTGCGCCTCAAGGTCGGCGAACGCTTCGAACTCATCGACGAAAACGCCTTTGCGCCGCTTTGGATCACGGACTTCCCGCTGCTGGAATGGGACGAGGAAGACAAACGCTGGGTCGCCCGGCACCACCCCTTTACCTCGGCCCAACCCGGACAGCTGGACACCCTGACCGACAATCCCGGCGAAGCCCTGGCCCGCGCCTACGACCTCGTGCTTAACGGACACGAAATCGGCGGCGGCTCCATCCGCATCCATACCCCGGAGATGCAGGAAAAAATGTTCGCGGCCCTGGGCATTGACGAAGAAGAAGCCCGCGCCAAATTCGGCTTCCTCATGGACGCGCTGAAATTCGGCGCTCCGCCCCACGGCGGCATCGCCTTTGGCCTGGACCGGCTCGTAATGATCATGACCGGCGCCAAGTCCATCCGCGACGTCATCGCCTTCCCCAAAACACAACGGGGTACCTGCATGATGACCGAAGCGCCCTCGCAAGTGGCACGAAAACAACTGCGGGAACTGGGCATCCGACTTCGGGAAAAGAAAGAAGAACAATAGCCTGCTCACTCCAGCGGGGAAGGAATCATCCTTCCCCGCTTTTTTACGTGATCATCAGAAACGTGGCCTTCGGCGACCAAGGGGAAAAAGAAGTGGCCTTCGGCGACCAGGGGGAAAACCTTTCTGAAGAAAGGTTCTTCCCCCTGGACCCCCTTTCCAAAGACTTTTCCTAGCTCCAGACCTGCGGTCTGTCGCAGATGTTCGTTGTTTATCTGATTTTTATTTTCTCCCCCCTCCCAAAGCAAAAGAACGGCCGAAGCCGTTCTTTTGCTTTGGGGCGCACCGTTGCCGCGAGTTTCGGGAGGGCGCAGCCATCCCGGAAATCGCGGCAACAGAACGACACGCCGCCGCGCTGCTCC
>NZ_FUYC01000013.1 GCF_900167125.1 Paucidesulfovibrio gracilis DSM 16080 | reverse complement strand
GGAAAGGGGGTCCAGGGGGAAGAACCTTTCTTCAGAAAGGTTTTCCCCCTGGTCGCCGAAGGCCGTCTTGTTGTCCCTGCGCTTGCGCTTGCCGTGAGATCGCGCTACCCCTGGCACGCCATGAGTCGAAAGAAGAAAAAAAGCCGCCCTGAACCGGAGACGTTGGAACTGCCCCTTGGGGGTGTGGACTCCCACGCGCATTTGGACATGCGGGAAAGCGGCATGGACCAGGATGGTCACGAGCTGCCCGATGATCTGGACGAGATTTTGGGAGCAGCGCGTCGGGCGGGTGTTTCCTGTGTGGGCAATGTGTTTCTTGGCCCTGAGGCCTATGAGCGGGGCAAGGCGCTTTTTGCCGACCGGCCGGAAGTGTTTTTCATTCTCGGCATTCATCCCACCAGTGCTTTGGACTACACCTTTGCCCGCCTGGAGCGGATGCGCGAACAGTTCCGGCAGGATGTGCGGCTGCGTGCCGTGGGTGAGATCGGTCTGGATTTTTATTGGGACGATGCCCCGCCCGAGGCCCAGGAAACCGCGTTGCGCGCCCAGCTCGGTCTGGCCCGTGATCTGGAACTGCCCGTGGTCATCCACAGCCGCGACGCAGAAGACCAGACATTGCGCATTTTGGATGAGGAAGACTTTTCCGGGCGTCCTCTGCTCTGGCATTGTTTTGGACGCGGTCCGGAATTTGCCGAGGCCGTGCTTTCCCGTGGCTGGCATCTGAGCATTCCAGGTCCGGTCACGTATCGTAAGAATGAAGCCCTGCAACGGGCTGTGGCCATGATCCCCATGGATCGGCTGCTCGTGGAAACGGACAGCCCCTACCTGGCTCCCGAGCCTTGGCGCGGCAAACGCAACCATCCCGCGCTCTGCGCGTTCACGGCAGCAAAGATTGCGGAGATCAAAGGGCTTGATCCCGCTACAGTGTGGGTTCAGGCCGGGAAGAACGCCTGTCGTTTCTTTGGATTGCCGGATCCCTGTTCGCAGGCTGCTTCCTGAACCGTTGAGCCGCGCCCTTGCTGCGCTGCGTTCAAACGCTGCTCTGCCGCAAGAACGCTTCCCTGCATGGCCAGGAATACGGCGGATTTGCCGCTGGGAAGAATTTCCAGCATACTCGGGTCATGCACTACCTCTATCTGCTTATCGCGATTCTTTGCGAAGTGGCGGGAACATCCGCCCTGGAAGCCTCCCGGCAATTCACGCGGCTTGGTCCCTCGTTGTTGGTGGTAGGTGGATACGCGGCCGCGTTTTATTTCCTTTCCCTGACGTTGCGGGTGGTCCCGGTGGGCGTGGCCTATGCCATTTGGAGCGGCATGGGTGTGGTGCTTATCGCCTTGGTGGCGCGCATCGTGTACGGACAGCGCCTGGATGTTCCGGCCATTCTGGGCATGTCCCTGATTGTTGCAGGCGTAGCCGTGATCCGGCTGTTTTCCAAAACCGGAGCATGATCGGCTCGTGATGCGGCTGTTTTGCCCAAGGGCATGATGCCCGGGGAGCCGGGCGCGTTAGCCAGGGGCGAGCGTTGCCCGATCATTGGTCCTGGTCGGTTTCGACTTTGTTTCGCCCAGCTTTTTTGGCCCGGTACAAGGCATCGTCGGCCCTTTTCAGCAGGCTTTGCACTGTTTCCCCGCTTCGCAGCCCGGCAACTCCGATGCTGACGGTGAACTGCACCTTGCCGTTGTCCTTTTCAAGGATGCAGCGTTCCAGGTTTTGCCGCAACCGTTCGGCTGTCTCGGTTCCTGTGTTGAGCGCCGTATGGGGAAGCACTGCGGAAAATTCCTCGCCCCCGAACCGGCCAAAGATATCTGAGGACCGCAGGGAGTTCTTGCAGACCTCCACGCATAGCTGAAGCACCGCATCCCCGACGGTATGACCGTGCGTGTCGTTGATCGACTTGAATCGGTCGATATCGAGCATGAGCAGGCAGAGGGGCGTCTGATATCGCCCGCTCCGTGCGGTTTCCTCTTCAAGCCGTTGCATGAAGCTTCTTCTGTTGTCTGCGCCGGTAAGCGGATCCGTTGACGCCATTTCCCGGAGTTTTTCCTCCATTTTGACTCTGTCGGACACGTCCCGCACCACCGCGTAGATGCGCCCGGCCGCGTTGTCCGGGTAGGACATCCAGGAAAAATATTTGTAGGTTCCTTGCTTGGTGCGATAACGGTTCACGAAATCCACCAGTTTTTTGCCTTGGTCGAGCAGGCTTGCCGCGGCCAGGGTTTCCTGCACGTCATCGGGATGCACAAAATCCAGCCACTTCGTGTGCAGCAATTCCTGCTCACTCCAGCCGAGCACCTTGGTCCAGGCCGGGTTGATTTCCTTGAGATATCCGTCCATTCCGGCGACGCACAGCAAATCGAGCGAAAGTTCGTAAATCCGCTCCCTGTCCTTTTGGGCCAAATACAGTTCGGTCAAATCCTTCACATTAATGGCGGCAAAGCGGATTTTACCTGTTTCGTCGGAAACGGGATGATAGGTTATGTCCACATACCGTCTTTCTCCATTGGGGAGGTTGGTCCAGGTGGCTGTTTTGCCGATCTGACCTTTGAAAACCTTTTGCAGATTTGGCCAGGTCACGGAGTCATAAAATTCCTTTCCCAGCAGTTCCACGGAGCGTTTTCCGAACATTTCCCGTTCCGACATGCCGAACATCTTCTGCATGGCCGCGTTGACCATGCGGTACCGGCCTTTTCCATCCACCAGCGTGATGGCGTCCGGGGTGCTGGAGATGATGCGTTCATGCAGTTTGAGTTCCTGGATCAGGTGTTCGTTGGCCATCCAGACCAGGCCAAAGGAAACAAGGATCTGGAGCAGGATCGTTATGAGAAAGGCCAGAGCGTGAATGACTCCTGCGGACATGAAATTCCGCATGGTTGTCTCGTCGAGAACCCACCATCCCCGCAGCAGCGCAAACGCTACAAAAAGAAAGAACACGCCTGCGATGAGTTGTTGCGGCAACTGCGTTCGCCGGCTGTTTTTCCGGAGCATGCTCTTGATGCACAATCCCGAGAGAAGCGCCAGACAACAGCTGATTCCGAAAACGCGTGCCGTGATCGAAGGGGAGAGGTAGGTGTATATGAAAAAAGCAATGCTGCCGAGAGCCACCACCACCGTGGCGAGTCCCCGGTCCTTTATTGGAAGAGATCGGAATCGTTGGATACCTTCGTTTACCGTGGCAAATCCCGCTAGCAGGAGGGAATTTGCCGCAACGATCGACAGAGCGTCAGAAATCGCCCCCCGGAATCCGATCAGCAGAAAGCCGAACCCCATTGCCACGAATCCGAGACCAACAACCTTCAGGCTTTGAAATGATCTATGGGACATTCCAAAAAGAATAAGCCCGGCTCCGAAACAAAACGAAGACAGAACGGTTATGAAGGCAAGGGTGCGTACATCAAGCCCGATGAGCGACATTGCTTGTTTTTCTCCTCATTGTATGATTGGCATATACCAATCAAAAAATCAATGGAGAGGAAGTGTTGCCTGTTTTTTGGAGAAATTTGCGGACGCGGAGCAGCATGGCGGACAGAATCTCGGTGGGTTCCGGGCGGAAATCCCCATCAGCTTCCGCGGTTGCCCTTGTGCAGTTTGCTCAACCCCTATATCGTACCGCAAACACCACAAAACGATAGAGATTCTCATGATAGCCAAAGTCTCCTGCGCTGCGCTGCTCGGTATCGACGCCTTTGAAGTGACTCTGGAAACGGACCTGACCCGCTCCGGCCTGCCCGCCTTCACCCTGGTGGGCCTGCCCGACGGCGTGGTGCGCGAGGCAAAGGAACGTGTGTTCACGGCCCTGCGTAACCGTGGATTCAAGCTCCCCCCCGCCCGCATCACCGTGAACCTGGCTCCCGCGGACGTGCGCAAGGAGGGCAGCGGCTATGATCTGCCCCTGGCCCTGAGCCTTGGCGCGGCGGCCGGTTGGCTGGATCCGGCCTTGCTCAGCGGATGGTACATGGCCGGTGAATTGTCCCTCACGGGCGAACTCCGGCCTGTTCCCGGGGTGTTGCCCATGGCGGTGCGGGCGCGGGAGGCCGGTGCCGAGGGCTTGATACTGCCCGAGGAAAACGCGGCCGAAGCAGCCGTTGTCCAGGGGTTGCGCGTCTACGGCCTGCGCGATTTAGGGCAGGTCGTGCGATTTGTGACCGGTGAGGAATCCGTGGAACCGGCGCGGGTGGATGTGGATGCGCTCTGGCAGGAACGACGCGAATTTCTTGTGGACTTCAGCGAGGTCAAGGGACAGGAACATGCCAAGCGCGCCGTGGAGATCGCTGCGGCCGGAGGACACAACCTCCTATTCATCGGTCCGCCCGGATCAGGCAAAACCATGCTGGCCCAGCGCATTCCCACGGTCCTGCCGCCTTTGGTCTTTGATGAGGCGCTGGAGGTGACCAAGATATATTCCGTTGCCGGAGAGTTGCCGCGCAACCGCTCCCTGATGGTGGCCCGGCCCTTCCGCAGCCCGCATCACACCATTTCCGATGTGGGGCTTGTGGGCGGCGGGCATTATCCCCGGCCCGGAGAAGTTTCCATGGCCCATCGGGGTGTGCTTTTTCTGGATGAATTGCCGGAATTCAAGAAGCACGCCCTGGAAGTTTTGCGCCAACCCCTGGAGGACGGCACGGTTTCCATTTCACGTTCCCTTGTGACGCTTAGCTATCCTGCGGACTTCATGCTTGTGGCGGCCATGAATCCCTGTCCGTGCGGCTACCTCGGGGATGAACGCCATGAGTGCACCTGTTCGCGCCGAAGCGTGGACAATTACCGGGCGCGGCTTTCCGGCCCGTTGTTGGACCGCATTGATCTTCAGGTGGAAGTGCCAGCCGTACCCTGGAAGGATCTGCGCCAGGCCGGGGGCGGTTCGGATTCCGCTGGTATGCGGGAGCGGGTGCTGTGCGCCAGGGACATCCAGGCCCAGCGGTTCGCGGATCTTCCCGCGCATCGCCGCATCCACACCAATGCCCAACTGAGCGGATCGGCCCTGGAGCACCATTGCGCCCTGGACGCAACCGGCCAGGAATTTTTGGGCCAGGCCGTCAAGCGGCTGGGACTCTCGGCCCGGGCCTACACGCGTATTCTACGCATTGCCCGCACCATCGCGGACCTGGATGGTCGGCCGGACATCAGCACCCCCCAATTGGCCGAGGCCATCAACTACCGGACGTTGGACCGGGAAACCTGATACTGGAAACCGCTTTGCAGCTCCCTGCGTTGTTTTGTTCCGCAGTTCGGTTTTCTGGCTTGCCTGGGGCTGAACACGTTGGGTCAGGCGTACCGGGCTTGGAACCGGGGGGCGAATAGGGGAGCCGTGGCGGCATGCCCCTGGGGGGTGGCCGGGGGATCGTAACGTAGGGTGCATGCTCCTGAAACAGAGAAAAGGGCGCCGTAAATGGCACCCTTTTTTGTACTGTTGAATCCCTTGAAAAACCGCATGAAAAAGGTGGTTTTCAAGAAAAAGTGTTAATCTTTTTGTCAGGATTTGGCACCGTATTTTTCCAGGTCGCGCAGGCGGATTTCCTTGCGTTTGATCTTCCCGGAAATGGTCTTGGGCAGCTCGTCCACGTATTCCACGATGCGTGGGTATTTATAGGGCGCCGTGACTTTTTTGACGTGGTTTTGGATGGACTTGGTCAGCCCTTCGGACGGCTCGTAGTCTTCCCCGAGTACCACGGTGGCTTTCACGGCCTGACCGCGGACCGGATCCGGAACACCGGTGACCGCGGCTTCCACCACGGCGTCGTGGGTGATGAGCGCGCTCTCCACCTCAAACGGTCCCACGCGGTAGCCCGAGGCCTTGATGAGGTCGTCGGTGCGGCCCAGGAACCAGTAGTATCCGTCTTCATCCATCCAGGCCTTGTCTCCGGTGTGGTAGTATCCGTCGAACATGACGGACGCTGTTTTTTCCGGTTCGTCCATGTAGCCCTGGAACAGCCCGAGCACGTCGCTGGGGTCGTTGCCTTGCTTGAGGCGGATGCAAATTTCCCCTTCCTCGCCCGGGGGGCAGGCAGCGCCCGACTCGTCCAACAGGGCGATATCCCAGCCTGGAGTGGGTTTGCCGATGGATCCCGGCTTCGGCTCCATGAAGGGGAAGGTGGCCATTTGCAGGCAGGTTTCGGTCTGGCCGTATCCTTCATAAATGGGCAGCCCGGTGGCCTGTTTCCAGGTGGTGAACACGGATTCGTTGAGCAGCTCCCCGGCGGTGTTGCAGTGCCGGAGTTTGGAAAGATCCCATTGGGAGAGGTCTTCACGGATCAGAAAGCGGTACACCGTGGGCGGCGCACAAAAGGAGGTGACCTTGTGTTCGCTGATCACGTCCAGCAATTCCGCGGGATCGAACTTGCCCCGGAAGTCCCAGACAAAGACCGTGGCTCCCGCCAGGAACTGACCGTAAAACTTGCCCCAAAGCGCCTTGCCCCAGCCCGTGTCCGAGAGGGTCAGGTGCAGTCCGCCGGGGTTGAGGTCATGCCAGTAGGCGGCGGTGGTGTAGTGTCCCAGAGGGTAGGTGTGCGAATGGGTCACCATTTTGGGCATGCCTGTGGTGCCGGAGGTGAAAAAGATGATCATGGGATCGTTTCCACCGGCCGCGTCCGCCGGGCGCGGTAATTCCGGCGCACCGCGTTGCATCAGCTCTTCGTAGTCGCTCCAGCCCTGGGGCGGGGTATCGCCTTCCACTTCCACGAGCACGCGGAAATCCGCGCCCCGTGTGCGGGCTTCTTCCACACGGGCGGTGATGCTGTTTTCACAGATCAGGCCTTTGATGTTGGCGTATTCGGTCCGCTCGGCAATGTCCTTGGCCGTGAGCAGGGAGGGGGAGGGAATGGGCAGTGCGCCGAGTTTGTGCAGGGCCAGCATGGTTTCCCAGAACTCCACGCGCCGGAACAGGATGAGCATGACGCGGTCGCCCTTTTTGATGCCTTGCTCGGCCAGGGAGTTGGCCAGTCGGCTGGACCGTTCACTGAGCCAGGCAAAGTCCAGGTCGCGGCGTTTTTTTTCCGGGTCCAGGTGCACCAGGGCGGGGCGGTGCGGATCTTCCTGGGCTACGGCGTCCACGAAGTCAAAGGCAAAGTTGTAGTTCTCCGGGACGTTGAGCTTGAAATCTTGTACAAATTGGTCGTAATCGGTGAATGTTTGTTTTTCCATGACGGATACTCCGTGGAGCGTTGTGATGTGTCGGGTTGGCACCGGGCGCGGGAGGGGCGCACGGGGTGATCGTACCGTTCCGGGCGGCAACGCCGGGGCTGGTCAAGTCTCCTGACCAACCCTAGAGAATCACGTCGAGGAAGTGGGCGGGCTTTTCGTCCAGTCCGCGGAGTCCGTGGGGGGTGCGGGAGTCGAAGTAGAGGCTGTCACCCGGTTCAAGCACTTCCACCTTGTCGCCGAGGCTCACTTCCAGGCGGCCTTCCAGCATGTAGATGAATTCCTGACCGGAGTGGCTGGTAAAGGTGACGTCTTTTTGCTCCTTGGGCGGGACCATGATCTTGAAGGGTTCCATGGCGCGGCCTTTGAAACGGTAGGCCAGATTCTTGTAATCGTAGTCCTTGCGCCGTTCCACGGTAAGCCCCTTGCCGTTGCGCACCACGCTGTAGGAGAGCAGGTGGGATTCCGATCCCGCGATGAGCGTATTGAGTTCCACGCCCGTGGCTTTGGCCACTTGCATCAGGTAGCCCACCGGGATTTCGGATTGCCCCGCTTCGTGTTGCTGCACGGTTTGCGCGTCAGTACCCACCACGTCCGCGAAGGCTTCCACGGAGAGGTCGAGGGCGTCGCGCAGGCCCGCGAGTCGCGGTGCGATTTCCTTGAAGGCGTCTTGCATTGTTCCTCCTGTGCCGGGGTCTCTCGGGCGGTTTCGGCCCGGGGTCCGGATATGATTGTCGCGGGCGGCCCGTCTGGAGCCGCCCGCGGACCGTCTATTGCATGGCTTGGGGGAAGAGTTCCTCCGCCATTTCGCGCAGTTTGTATTTTTGGATCTTACCACTGGCGGTCATGGGGTATTCTTCCACAAAAGCAATGTATTTTGGTATCTTGTAACGTGATATCTTGCCTCGGCAGAAGTCGCGCACATCCTCGGGGATCATGTCCACCCCGTCCTTGAGGATGATGAACGCGCCGATTTCCTCGCCGTATTTTCGGCTGGGTACGGCCGCGACCTGCACGTCCTGAACGCCTTCCATGGTGTAGAGGAATTCCTCGATCTCGCGGGGGTAGATGTTTTCCCCGCCGCGGATGATCATGTCCTTGAGTCGGCCCGTGATCACGAGGTAGCCGTCTTCATCAAAGGTACCCAGGTCGCCGGAGTGGAGCCAGCCGTCCTTGTCGATGGTTTTGGCCGTGGCTTCCGGGTTGTTGTAGTACCCTTTCATAACCAGATAGCCCCGACAGCAGACCTCGCCCTGCACGCCCGGCGCACAAGGCTCTCCGGTTTCCGGGTCCACCACTGAAACCTCCACCTCGGGCATGGGTTTGCCCACGGTTTCGGTCATTTTTTCGATGGGGTCGCCGATGCGCGTCTGGGTCATCACCGGGCTGGACTCGGTCAGGCCGTAGCAGATGGTGATGTCCTTCATGTTCATCACGTCCATGACCCGCCGCATCACCGGCACGGGACAGGGCGAACCCGCCATGATGCCGGTGCGCAGGCTGGAGTAGTCGAACCGGCTGAAACTGCGGTGTTCGAGCACGGCGATGAACATGGTGGGTACGCCGTAGAGTGCGGTACAGCGTTCGGAATCCACGCTGGCCATGATCAGGAACGGGTCAAACCCTTCCAGGATGACCATGGTGGAGGCGTGGCTCACGCAGGCAAGCACCCCGAGCACACAGCCGAAACAGTGGAACAGAGGCACGGGCAGGCAGACGCGATCCTTTTCAGTGAAGTGTTGGTTCTCACCGATCCAGAACCCGTTGTTGCCGATGTTGTAGTGCGTGAGCTGCACTCCTTTGGGAAAGCCCGTGGTCCCCGAGGTGTACTGCATGTTGACCACGTCGTGCGGGTCCAGTTCGTCCTGCCGGGCCTGGTATTCCTCGTCCGAGATCATCACGGACATGGCTTCCAGCTCGGGCATGGAGTACATGCCGCGGTGTTTCTCCTGTCCCAGGAAGAGCACCCGCTTGAGATGCGGATAGGTCTTGTTTTTGAGTCGTCCGCGTTCCATGGTCCGCAGTTCCGGCACCAGCTCATAGATGGTGCTGACGTAGTCAACGTCCCGGAACCCGTCGATAATAATCAGGTTCTCTGTTTCGGACTGCTTGAGCAGATAGTCCAGCTCATGGTTGCGGTAGTAGGTGTTCACCGTGAGCAGCACAGCGCCGATCTTGGCGGTGGCGAATTGAAAGGCCACCCAATACGGTACGTTGGTGGCCCAGATGGCTACTTTCTCGCCCCGTTTCACGCCCAGGGCCATCAGCCCCTTGGCCAGGGTGTCCACTTTTTCGGCAAACTCCCGGTAGGTTTGGCGGTAGTCGCGGTCCACGTAGACCACGGCTTCGTTGTCCGGGTAGTTTTCCACGGCCTCGTCCAGCAGCTGGCCGAGCGTTCGTTCTTTGAGTTGGCTCATGATCGCGTCCTCCTATTCCGGGAAGTAGATCACGGCGTAAATTTGGGCGGGTTCTCCTCCGGCCGCGCTCACGTGGTGCGGCACCACGGAGTTGTAATAGACGGAGTCGCCCTCGGTCAGAATGGTGGTTTCCTGGCCGTAGCGGATTTCCACCTGGCCGGAGACAACCACAATGAATTCTTCTCCCTCGTGGGAGGATAGTTTTACGTTTTCGGCGGATTCGGGTAGGATTTCAATAAAAAACGGTTCCATATGGCGATCGGACTTGCCGCGTCCCAGCGAATGGAAGCGCAGGGCGGCCTTGTCCTCGCCGGTGTGGTGCATGGTCAGTTCCTCGCGTCGCTCCGCAGCCCGCACCACCAGGGGGTCGCGTGAGACTTGGTCGTCCATGAAGGTGCCGAGCCGCACATCCAGGGCGCGGGCGATCTTCACGAGCGGTTGCAGCGAGGGGTAGAGGTCTTCTTCTTCAATGGCCCTGATAAAGGACTCGTCCAGTCCGGTGCGCTCTGCGAGATCCGCGCGCGTCAGTTCCGCTTTTTCCCGGTAGGAGCGGACTCTGCCCCCGACTTTCCCGTTTTGCATGAAATCCTCCTTTCGCGTGTTGTTGGCCGCCCTTTCCGCCGAGTCGGGGCGTGCCGTGCCTCACCTTTTCTCAAACCCGGTCTGCTTGTAAAGGGACCAGCGGCCTCCAGGCAAAGAAAACTGACCGGGTCGGGAGTGTATCCCAATAGTATGCGCGCTTATCAGATATGCTCTTGCTTGTCACATAAAACCTTGGCCTCCTTGCCGATTTTTTTGTGATCGCTGTTCACAACCCGTTGATTCAGCATAGGATATGGTTGCCTTGTGTACGGCCCGAGGGTACCGTCTTGCACGTGCTTGTTGTTCTTGTCCTTTTCGTTTTGCCGCTGGAGCGTTCCCATGGAAGATTCTTTCGATCCCGCTGCTGATTCCCGGTCCCCGCGGGTCGCCTCTGCGTCGGAGCCGCCTTCCTCTGCCAATCCTGATCCGGCGTCCGGCAATACCGCATCCCACACGGCTGATTCGCCATCCGCCGCCTCGGACAGGACTGGTGACGCGTTGGAGGAGCGTTCCGACATCCACGCCGCACCCGCATCCCCATCCGATGCAGGCGATTCGGGTCAGCCGAACCGCCCCGCCGCTGGCGAGGAGCCGGCCCTGCCCCTCAAGACGAATCCAAAGAGCGTGATCCAGGGCGTTTTTTCCAACCAGGAAATCCAGAACGTGGGTACCGGCACCACCAAACGCCGCAGCATTGCCAAGTCTTACTGGTTTGCCGCGGAGGGACCACATGGCACCGTGCAACTGCAACGCCTCAACGCTTCGCTGGTTCCTTCCGGAACCATTACTGAAATCCAGCGGGACGTGTTCCTGCGTGATTTCAGCACGGAACCGGAATTTTATCTGGAAAAGGTCTATCCCCGCATGCGTGAGTTGGAGCAGACCATCAGCCGCGCCGAGTCGGCCCGGAAAAAAGGGCAGGTATACAGCGCCGAATTCGAGTACGGCAAGGCGCTGACCATTGACGAGGACAATGTCCGGGCCAACTTCGGGCTGGGGCTGACGTATCTGGATCGGGGCGACACGGCCCGGGCCGACGATATTTTTCAGCGTCTGGTGCAGCTCGATGCCTCCTTCAATGAGGAACATAAGCATCTCTTTAACGAATTCGGCATCAAATTGCGGAAAAACGGTCTGATCGAACAGTCCGTGGAGTATTATGAACGCGCCCAGCGCATGGCGCCACTTGATGAGAATTTGTTCTACAACATCGCCCGCGCGTATTTTGAGCAGGGGGATTCCGACCGCTGCCTGCAGAATCTCACTTTCTGCCTGGAGATGAACCCCCGGCACGAGGCGGCCCTGGAGCTGCAAACGTATGTGGTTCGCCTTCTGGAACGGTTGGGCGACGAGCTGGGGGATCTAGAAAAAACCTCCGATCATGTTCAGGACGATTCCTCGGCGTGACGTGATTCTTTTTCCAATGCCGACGGATGGTTCCCTTTGCCGAACCGTTTCGGGCGCTTTGTTCCACTGCGGACCCGGCCTTGCCATGCGGCCGGGGGATGGGTATAGGCGAACCGTCATGACAAAGGATCTCATCATCGTAGAGTCTCCCGCCAAGGTGAAGACCATCAGCAAGTTTCTGGGCAAGGATTACCTTGTGGAAGCCTCTGTGGGCCATGTCCGCGACCTTCCCACCAAGGAATTGGGCGTGGACGAAGACAACGGCTTCGCACCGCGCTACCAGGTCATCAACGGCAAGGAAGATGTGGTCAAGCGGTTGCAGAAGGCCGCAAAAAAGGCCAAGCACGTCTTCCTCGCACCTGACCCGGACCGGGAAGGGGAAGCCATTGCCTGGCACGTGGCCGAGTTGATCCGTAAACAAAACCCCAACGTCAGCCGCATCCAGTTCAACGAAATCACGGCCCGGGCCGTGAAGGAAGCCCTGGAGCACCCCAAGGATCTGAACGGCAACCTGTTTGATTCACAGCAGGCCCGCCGCATTCTGGACCGGCTCGTGGGCTACAAGATTTCTCCCATTCTTTGGAAGAACGTGAAGCGGGGCATTTCCGCAGGACGCGTGCAGTCCGTTGCCCTGAAGATCATCGTGGAACGCGAAAAGGCCCGCCGTGCCTTTAAGCCTGAGGAGTACTGGCTCTTCAAGGCCCGGCTTGCCGGAGCCAATCCGCCTCCCTTCCAGGCCGATCTGTGGAAGATTTCCGGCAAAGCCGTGAAATCCCATCCCGTGCGAAATGCTGAGCAGGCTGAAAAACTGGATGCGCAGCTGCGCCAAAGCCCGTTTCTGGTGGACAAGGTCGAGGAGAAAGAACGCAAAAAGCGCGCTTTGCCGCCGTACATCACCTCCACCCTTCAGCAGGACGCCAACCGCCGCCTGGGGTACTCGGCCCGGCGCACCATGGGCGTGGCCCAGCGCCTCTATGAAGGCGTGGAACTGGGCGACAAGGGCGTTACCGCGCTGATCACCTACATGCGTACCGACTCTGTGCGCATCGCCAAGGACGCCCGCGACCAGGCCAAAGATATTATTCTCCAGCGTTGGGGCAAGGAGTACTATCCGGCCAAGCCCAACGCCTTCAAGTCCAAAGGCTCGGCCCAGGACGCCCACGAAGCCGTGCGCCCTGTTGACGCCTCCCTGGACCCGGAAACCGTGCGTCCCTTCCTGCCGGATGAGCAATACAAGCTCTATACCCTGATCTGGCAACGGTTCATGTCCTCCCAGATGGCCCCGGCCGTGTTCAAGGATACCGTGGTCACGGTCAAGGCCGGCTCCACCCTCTGGCGTGCCAAAGGCGAGCGGCTCCTTTTCCCCGGCCACCTTCAGGCCATGGGGCGCACCGGCCAGGAACAGGCCGTGGAAATGCCCAAATTGGCCCAGGGCGAGGAACTTGCAGTCCAGGAACTGACCAAGGAACAAAAATTCACCCAGCCTCCGGCCCGATACTCCGAAGCCTCGCTCGTCAAGGAATTGGAGGAAAAGGGCATTGGCCGTCCGTCCACCTATGCCAGCATCATTTCCACCCTGCGCGACCGCGACTACGTGCGTATGGAGGAAAAGCGCTTTGCGCCCACAGAATTGGGCTTTTTGGTCAGCGATCAGCTTTCCCAGCATTTCACCGAATTGATGGACGTGGAATTCACGGCCAACATGGAAAACCAGCTTGATGACGTGGCCCTGGGCAACCAGAACTGGACCGACCTGCTCAACGGGTTTGCCGGAGGGTTTTATCCCACCCTGGAAAAAGCCCGTACCGGCATGGCCAAGGCGGTCATGGATACGGGCATCAAATGTGAAAATTGCGGCAAGCCCATGGTTGTCAAGTTTGGACGCACCGGCGAATTCCTGGGGTGTTCCGGCTATCCCGACTGTAAGACCATCAAGAATTTCGTGCGTGATGAACGCGGCGAGATCAAGGTCGTGGATTCCCTGGAAGATGAAGACACGGGCGTGACCTGCGATAAATGCGGCAAGCCCATGGTTGTCAAAAGCAGTCGGCGCGGTGAATTCCTTGGCTGCTCCGGGTATCCGGACTGCCGTAATATTCTGAATTTTAAGCGCGATGACGATGGAAAAATCGTACCCCTGGCCCAGGAGGAACCCGAAGTCGTGGGCAAATGCCCGGATTGCGGACATGATCTGATCATCAAACGGGCGCGCACCGGCAGCCGGTTCATTGCCTGTTCCAACTATCCCAAGTGCAAGCACACCGCGCCGTATTCCACCGGCGTTCCCTGCCCCAACGAAGGATGCGACGGCGAACTCGTGGAACGCTCCTCACGCAGCGGAAAGATCTTTTATTCCTGTTCACGCTACCCCAAATGCGATTACGCACTCTGGAATTATCCTCTGCCTGGACCGTGTCCCGAATGTGGCCACCCTGTGCTGGTGCAAAAGCGCACCAAGGCCAAAGGCGACCATGTGGCGTGTCCGCAAAAAGGATGCGGATACGTGCTCTTGCAGGAAGAATCCTAGGCGAGTCAGGGTTGCTGGCCCTGTCGGGCTGAAAGGCATGCCTTCGGCAACCAGGAGGCCTGCCCCCCCTGGACCCCCGTTTACCGGTCTCGCGCTTGCGCGCGGCCGGGGGCGTGGGGTTATTCAGGTCAATGGGCGCGAATATGGCCCGCATTGGCCGGACAATGAAATCTGTTGCAGGCTCTTTCATCCGTGGTGAGAGTGAAACCCCGCATGCGGAACTATTGATCAATCTTTACCATTGATTACTTTTGGCCATGCATGGCGGCTCGGTCCAAGCCGTGCTATACTCCGCCTTACGCGTCCGGGAGTCAGCGGACTGTTTGGGGCGGTTGCCTTTGGTTCCTTTGGGAATCCCGTGCAGGATCGGTTGTAAGGATTTTTGTAGAACCCATGTTTTTCATAGGGATATAGTGTTGGTAACTTTTCGATACATTGTCGTGGGGCAAGAGTGTCTCCGCGTCTGGAGGCTTGGATGACCCAGGAACACAAATTCGGCATGGTGGCGCTTCTTGGTCCGCCCAACGCGGGCAAGTCCACGCTCATGAACGCCTATCTCGGGCAGAAGCTGGCCATTGTCACCCCAAAACCGCAGACCACGCGCAACCGCATCAGCGGTATCCTGACCCGGGACGACGCCCAGGTAGTTTTTTTGGATACCCCGGGCGTGCACCGGCTGCGCGGGCGCATGAATCGGTTCTTGTTGGACTCGGCATGGAACGCCCTCGCATCATGCGACGCCGTGGTGCTGCTGTTTGATGCCGCGCTGTACGCATCCAAGCCGCAGATGTTCGACAAGGAAGCCGAGCCGCTCATTGAGCCGGTGCGCGGTTGCCGACGTCCGGTCATCGTTGCCTTGAACAAGGTGGACAAGGTCAAGGACAAGGCGCAGCTGTTGCCGTTCATGCAGCGCATTGCCGAACAATTCCCGGGGTGCGAGGTCATGCCCCTTTCCGCGTTGCGTTCCCAGGGGCTGGACGAACTGTTGGACCGCGTTTTGGAGCATTTGCCCGATGGTCCGCCCATGTTCCCGGAGGACCAGATCTCCACGGTGCCTATGCGCTTTTTGGCCTCGGAGATCATCCGTGAGAAGTTGTTCATGTCCCTGCGTCAGGAGCTGCCCTATTCCACGGCCGTGGAAATTGAATTGTTTGACGAGAGCGGTCCGTCCGTGCGCATTGCCGCGGCCATCTATGCTTCGCGCAAGAACCACAAGGGCATGATCATCGGCCGGGGCGGGCAAAACCTTAAGCTCATCGGCCAGCAGGCCCGCGAGGAATTGGAAGAGCTTTTGGAGCGCAAGGTCATGCTGGAGCTGTGGGTCAAGGTCAAGGAAGATTGGACCGAGCATCCGGGCTTCCTTCGTTCCCTGGGGCTTGGCGAGTGATTTTTTTCGGTTGATTTTCTTTTTTCAATAAAGCGTTTTTGCGGCATGCCGATGATACATGTGTTAACCGCGGCGCAAGCACTGGATAAGGCGACATGATCGAGTCGGACGAAACGAACGAGGCGGTGGATTCCCGAGCCGAACGGCTCGCTGCGAACTGGCGGGCCGTGCGGGAAGATATTGCCCTTGCCGCCCGCAATGCCGGGCGCGACCCTGCCGAGGTGCGGCTTGTGGCGGTTTCCAAGCGGCATCCCGCTTCGGATATCGCGGCCCTTGCCCGCGCCGGGCAGGTGGACTTTGGGGAAAACTACGTTCAGGAGGTCGCCTCCAAGCAGGAGGAATTGCAGAATCTTCCTGTGCATTGGCATTTTATCGGCGGACTCCAGAGCAATAAGGCCAAATTCGTGGCCGGGCGGTTCGAGTTGATCCACAGTGTGGATTCTTTGAAATTGGCCCGTGTATTGCATAATAAATCGCAGTCCTTGGGCTGTACGCAGTCCATGTTGCTGCAGGTCAGCTTATGCGGCGAGGAGCAGAAGTGCGGCGTGGAGCCGGACGCTCTGGACGCCTTGGTTGAAGAGGTCTTGGGATTGGAGCATCTTCGGCTTTGCGGGCTGATGACCATGCCCTTTGCCGGGGACGATCCCGAAGCCGTGCGTCCCGTGTTTGCGCGGTTGCGCAGCTTGCGCGACGGGCTGGAGCAGCGTTTCGGCGTGTCCCTGCCCGAGCTTTCCATGGGCATGACCGGGGACTTTGTTCAGGCCGTGGAGGAAGGCGCGACCCTGGTACGCATCGGTACGCGGATCTTTGGGCCGCGTCTGTGAGTGCTGTGGGGCTGCGGCCCGTGTGATGCATCGTAGACGGATACAACACTAGCGAACGGAACAGCTATGGATCTGGCAAGCGTAATAGGCATTGTGCTTTCCTTCGGGCTTGTGGTTTCGGCTATTTTAACCGGATCCAGCCTTACGATCTTCATCTCCGTGCCGTCGTTTCTTATCGTCATCGGCGGCACCATCGGCGCTTCGCTGGTAAACTACCCCATGAGTTATGTGGTGGGCGTGGTGGGCGTGATCAAAAACGCCTTTTTCACCTCCATCCAGCCTCCGGCCGAGGTCATTGCCCAGTTTTTGGATTTTTCCAACCGCGCCCGTCGTGAGGGCATCCTCTCCCTGGAACCAGTGGTCAAGGAAGTGGACGACGAGTTTCTCCGCAAAGGACTCCAGCTTACAGTGGATGGTCTGGATCCCGAGACCATTCAGGAAATCATGGAGACTGAACTTTCCTACCTGGATGAGCGGCACCAGTCCGGCGCGGATGTGGTGGCGGTCATGGGGACCCTGGCTCCGGCCATGGGCATGATCGGTACGGTCATCGGTCTGGTGCAGATGCTGCAGACCATGTCCGACCCGTCCACCATCGGCCCGGCCATGGCCGTGGCCCTCCTGACCACGCTGTACGGCGCGATTTTGTCCAACCTCGTGTTCAACCCCATTTCCGGCAAGCTCAAGGTCCGGCACAAGCAGGAACAGCTCATCCGCGAGATGGTCCTTGAGGGCATCCTTTCCATCTGCAAAGGGGAGAACCCCCGGATTATCGAAGAAAAGCTGAACAGCTACCTGGCACCCAAGGACCGCAAGCAGGGCGAGTGATCGCCGCACCGGAGCGGACATGGCCAAGCGCGAAAAAAAACAGATCTGCGAGGAAATGGCGCCATGGATGATCACGTTCTCCGACGTGATGACCCTGATGCTGACCTTTTTCGTGCTGTTGGTCTCCATGTCCAAGATCGACGAACGCCGCAAGCTCGTGGTGCTCGGGTCCATTGTGGGCGCGTTCGGCTGGGGGCAGAGCAGCGATGTTATGACCACCCAGCGGACCAAGCAGACCGTGGAGCCAGGCGTCTTTGAGGATGAAGAGGATCTGGCCGCGCTCAAGCCCATGCTCTGGGAGGACATTGAACAGGATCTCAATTTCCAGTCTGACCGGTTCGTGCAGATTTTGACCATCAATGCCGAACTGTTGTTTAATCCCGGACAAACCGGTCTTTCCAATCAGGGGCGGGCGCTGCTTGACAGCATGCTGCCTGTGCTCTTGGACCTGGAGTATCCGCTGCTTATTGCCGGGCACAGCGGCAATCTGCGTGAGGAATTGGGCGTGGAGTACCGCCCACAGGACAGCAAACAGATACCCGATCTTTCCTGGCGCATTTCCCTGAACCGCGCCCTTTCCGTGTATTCCTACCTGCTGGAGCAGGGCATGGATTCGCAAATGCTCCGGTTGGAGGCGTTTGGCCGGTTCCGTCCGCTCTACAATAGCAACGACCCGGATATGCGTTCCTGGAACCGTCGTGTGGACCTTGTGCTGGACCGGCGCAGCGCTCCGGAGCGGCCCATGCAGGTGGAGCAGGCGATTCAGGAGGCCCAGCCCGAAGTGCGTCCCGACACGTATGACGTGGACGGATTCGAGTTTTCCCTGCCTGACCCTCTGGAGGAGGAGACCGTGCCGCCCCCTGTGGAGGCGCCATGAGTCCTCGCAAGAAGAAAAAAGCCTGTCCCCCTCTGGCGCTCTGGTTGGTCACGTTTTCCGATCTGGTGACCCTGTTGCTCACGTTTTTCGTCCTGCTGCTGACCATGTCCTCCATGGACCAGAGCTTCATCACCCGAGTCACTGTGCAGCCTCAGGATGCGGGCGAATTGAACTTCAAGGGGGCGGGCCGCATCTCCATTGCCCTGGAAGCTGTGCTGGAATTGATCGAGGAACCATCCGAGGCAGTGGATAAGCCGCGTCGCATCAAGGATTTGCTTTATCCGGATCAGGATCTTCCGCCCGATGTTTCCCGCTCCACCCTGAATGAAAACCTGCGTGTGCTTGAGCGACAGGACGGTCTGGCCCTGGTCATGACCGACAAACTGCTTTTCCCCGAAGGCGGATCCGAGCTGGACGATACAGCCCGGCAATTGCTCGACCAGATCATTCCGCTGCTCGGATATGCCAATGAACCTGTTTTTATTTCCGGGCATACCGACGGGGTGGAGGCAGAGGGGACCGAGGGCTTTGCGCTTTCCGCGGCCCGGGCTGAAGCCGTGCTGGCGTATTTTGTCCGTTCCGGCCTGCCGGACGAGCGTTTTTCCCTGGCTGCCTACGGGGATACCAAGCCCCTGCGCGCCGGAGATGAACCCGAGGACCGCGCCATGAACCGGCGTATTGAAATTCTCATCCGCACCACACGGGCCATTGGCAGTTATTCCTGACTTCGGGGTGTTGGCTCCCGGGCCGCAATCTGTTAGCCCTGGATAATCCGACTGGTTCGTTGTATCATTGTATGAGCTATCAACCGACTATCTAAACGAGGTGCTTCGTGGCGGACGAAATCACACAGGAAGAGCCGAAAAAGAAAAAAGGCCTTC
Source organism: Paucidesulfovibrio gracilis DSM 16080 (assembly GCF_900167125.1). NCBI lineage: Bacteria > Pseudomonadati > Thermodesulfobacteriota > Desulfovibrionia > Desulfovibrionales > Desulfovibrionaceae > Paucidesulfovibrio > Paucidesulfovibrio gracilis. The sequence continues at coordinate 44,916 of NZ_FUYC01000013.1, read as the reverse complement.
TGAAGTGGATCATCATCCTTGTTCTCCTGCTCGGCATCGGCGCCGCCGCGTTCTTTTTCAAGGATACGATCATGGATATGGTCGGCATGGGCGGAGACGCCACCGAGGAGCAGGTCGAGGAACAGCCCCTGGCAGACGCGCCCGGATTCAAGGGCGAAATGGCCTCTGTGGAGCCATTTGTCGCCAACCTCAACGATCCCCTGGGCAAACGGTATGTGAAGCTCGGGCTGGAAGTGGAGCTGATCAACGAAAAGGCTGTTTCGGAATTCGACTCCTCCCAGATCAAAATCAAAAACATGCTTTTGATCCTCCTGGGCAGCAAAAAGCCCCAGGAGATGCTCGGCCCTAAGAACCAGTTGCAATTGCAGCAGGAAATCGTGGATCGTATCAATCAGATCATTGGGGAAGGCAAGGTATTGCAGGTGTATTTTTCCGTTTATATTCTCCAATAGGACGGATTTTCACCCCCCTGAGCATGATTTTTGCTTCATGACGGGTGGGCCGGTCCCCGGGTGGATCGGCGTCAATACTCCGTCAAGCGCAATCCAAGAGGTTCAATGGTATGAGTCCCGACGATCAGGATAAGCTGGCCCAGGAATGGGAACAGGCACTGCAGGATGAAGGCGACGGCCCGGAGGAGGCTCCGGCTTCGGCTCCGGATCCCGCTCCGGCTGCCCCCGCCGATGACCCGGGCGACATGGACCCCGGGGATGAGGCGCTGGCCAATGAGTGGGCTGCGGCCTTGGCCCAGTCCGAGGAAGTGGACCTGAAAAAGGAAAAGGAACAGGAATACCTGTCCACCCAGATGAAGGACGCGGAATTTCAGGATTTCACGGCCCAGGCCAAAGGACCGAAGCCTGAAGGCTCCAAACGCGATCTGGACTTTATCCTGGATATTCCGCTGGATGTTTCCGCGGAACTCGGGCGCACCAAGCTGCTCATCAACGAGCTGCTCCAGCTCGGCCAGGGTTCCGTGGTGGAGCTGAACAAGCTGGCGGGCGAACCTTTGGAAATTTACGTCAACGGCAAGTTGGTGGCGCGCGGCGAAGCCGTGGTCATCAACGAGAAATTTGGAATCCGGCTGACCGACATCATCAGCCCCATTGAGAGGGTGAAGCAACTTGCCTGACGCCACCATGCAGCCTTTGTCCGCTGATCCCCAACTCGCTGCGGATCAAGCCGCGCAGGCCACGTCCGACCTGACCGGGGATGCGGTCCGCACGGTTTCGGACCTTGCTCCATCGGATGCTGGGGGAGCTTCGCAGTCTGCGGCTTCTGCCGGTTCATCTCCTTCCATGCCGGAGGGTTCTGCTGCGGTTGCCGATAGCTTGCCGACCGACCCGGGGTCCATGGATCCTTCCGCGGTTCAGGCTCCGGCTGTGGATCCTGCCGGGGCTTCCTCCGCACCTGATCCGGGGTCTTTGGCTTCCGGCGGAACCGATCCAGGCGCTGCTGCGTCCCATGTCATGCAATCCACTGGCGTGGATCCGTCTGTAGCGCATGCAACACCCCCTGATGCCTCGGCCATGGATCCTTCCCTGCTGCATCCCGGCATGGTGGATTCCGGGCATTCCCTTTTGAGCACCACCCTGGTGACGGCCGCGTACCTCTGCCTGATCCTGGGAGTCATCTTTCTGGCGGTCTGGCTGTTGCGCCGCTTTGGCCCGGCCGGTATTGCCAAGCCCAAAGGCTCGGAAAATCCACGACTGCTTGGCCGGCTCATGCTCGGTGCCAAGCAGAGTGTTTGCGTGGTCCGCGTCAAAGGCCGCGATCTCGTGCTCGGTGTTACGGAACAGCGTGTGAACCTGCTCACGGAATGTTCCGCGCCGCAAGGCTGTGACAATGACGAGGACGAGGATGATTTCACCCGTTTTGCGGAAGAACTGGCCGTAAAGCGCGCCCAGGCGCGATCCAGTGCTTCGGATGCATCCGGGCCTGCGGACGCGGCCAAGGCGTCGTCCACCGAGGACGAACCCTACCTGCTCCCCGAGCTGGACGCCGTTGATCCCGATACGGACGGGGGGGCCAAGTAGATGCGGTTCTGGCGGCGCGTGCGGCGCTCCCGAGGCGCGTTGCCGAAATACCCTGTGGCCGTGCCGCAACAAGGGGCGCTGCCCCGGGGCATGTGGTGGCGCGTGGCGCTTTTTCTCGGGTTTGGAGCAATGTTGCCCGTGTTGCCCGCACTAGCGCAGACCGTTCCCAGCCTGACCATGGAGCTGGCCGCGGGCCAGGCGGAACCGGAAAAGGTTTCGGTCTTGCTGGAAATCCTTTTCCTGCTCACCGTGCTCTCTCTGGCTCCGGCCATTGCCCTGACCATGACCTCGTTTACCCGCATCATCATTGTGTTTCACTTTTTGCGTCAGGCCATGGGAACGCCCCAGGTTCCGCCGAACCAGGTGCTGGCGAGTCTGGCCATGTTCATGACCTTCGTGATCATGATGCCTGTGGGCAAGGCTGTGAACGATCAGGCCTTGCAGCCCTATCTGAATGAGGAAATCGGCTTTGACGAGGCCTTGGATGTGGCCCAGCAACCCATCCGGGAGTTTTTATTCAAGCACACCCGGGAAAAGGATCTTTCCATTTTTTACTCCATCACCAAGATGGAGCGCCCCCAGACCAAGGAAGACGTACCCACCATCATGCTGGTGGCCGCCTACACCATCAGTGAGCTGAAGACCGGATTCACCATCGGGTTCATGATCTATATCCCGTTTCTCATCCTGGACATGGTGGTGGCCTCCATCCTGCTCTCCATGGGCATGATGATGTTGCCCCCGGTCATGATCTCCCTTCCGTTCAAGGTGCTGCTGTTTATTTTGGTGGACGGCTGGAGTCTGCTTGTGGGATCGTTGGTGAACACCTTTGCCTGACCCGCTTGGCGGTCGGCCCCGGAGTGGTGCGTCCGCTGTCCGGGCCATTGCAGGGTTTTGAGTTGCTGGAGAAGAGGAGGCTACGGAGATGACCCCGGAATTTATCGTGGGTTTTGCGCGCCAGGCCATTGAAACCACCTTGACCATTGCCCTGCCCATGCTCGGCATCGGCATGATTGTGGGTATCGTGGTCAGCGTGATCCAGGCCGCCACGCAGATTCAGGAAATGACCCTGACCATGGTCCCGAAAATCGTTGCCATCTTCCTTGCCCTGCTTATCTCCTTCCCGTGGATCATGGATAAAATGGTCACATATACACGGGAAATCTTTTTGAACCTTCCCAACTATATCAAATAATATCGTCGTCTGAATACGACTTTATTTCGGCGTGTTGTCCTTTCGTCGGGCGACGATGTTAGATCGTCACCCGTTGTTTTTTGTGGCTTGCAGCGCAAAAAGGGTCATCAGCGACGAGCCGGCCGAGGACACGTTCAGTGAGTCGAACCGTCGGGCAAACGGGATGTGCAGGCTCCGATCGCAGGCCTTGGCCACGCCCGGACGCACGCCTTTTTCCTCATTGCCCAACACCAGCACGCCGGGCAGGGTCAGGTCCGTGTCCGGGGCGAACACGTTTTCCGATGCCTCGCCCTGGTCCGCGCAATAGGTGGTCCAGCCCTGCCGGGCCAGTTGCTCCACGGTGCGCGCCACATTGACCACCTTGCTGACGGGCAGCATGGTCAGGGCGCCGGCGCTGGCTTTGATGGCTCCGGAACCGATGTATGCGCCTTCATGCTGCGGCACCACAATGCCCGCGCCTCCCAGGGCGTAGAGCGTGCGCGCCAGCGCGCCCACGTTGCCCGTGTCCTGCACCCGGTCCAGCACGATGATCAGGGGCAGTGGGGCTTCCAAACCGCGTTGCAGCAGCGTGTCCAGGTCCGTGTATTCCAAGCCCGCGACCTGGGCCACCACGCCCTGGTGGTTGCCTTTGTGCAGGCGCTCCAGACTGGCCGCGTCCACGAATTTATAGCGTATGCCGTTGTCCGCGCACAGATCCACGATGGCGCTGATCTTTGCGTCCACGCGTCCTTTGCGGATGTTGACCATATCCACCCGGCCGGGAGCGGACTCCAGCAGTTCGGCCACGGGCTTGCGTCCGGCCACGTAATTCTTATCCGCGCCTTTGGGACGTTTGGCCTGGCGGGTATTGGGTCCACGCGGTGCGGCTCCCTTGTCTGCATTGGCGCGCCTGTCGCCACGAGCGTCGAATTTTTGGCGTTGTTCCGGCTTGGATCGGTCTTGCGGCTCGGTATCCCGGTCCCGGGGCGGACGTTGTTGGGATTGCTCTTTTCGGCCTGCTGCGTTCCGGTTTTCACGGTCGAAACGGCGTTTCATCCCACTTTTGTCGGGTTTTGATTTGTGCATTTTTTCTCCATCTAAGAATTCCGGCGGGTTGGCCGCTTTCCATTTTTTCAAAACCATTCTACGCTGCATTCGCGCTCTGTCCAGGGGCGATTCAAACGTAGAGAATGTCTAGATACCCCTTGCCACGCGGCATAAAATATGCTTCAGACCTAAGAACGGTAACATATCGCGGAGGTTTCCTTGTCCTATCTGGCTGCTCGATGCCTTGCCTGGGCCATGTGGATTGTGGTGCTCACCACGGTACTCGTTTCATGTGCCCAAAAGAACACGTCCCCGGTGGTGGACAGCGTCAACGACCCTGACACCCTGATCATGTCCGAGGATGCCGAACCCCTCGACCCTGAGCTGACGGCTCAGCCCGGCGAGGGGACCGAACTGACCTCCCGCGAACGCTCCATCCTGTATTCCAAGAACGGCATTTTCTTTGACCTCGACCTGCACAGCACCAAGGAAGTGGAGCACTTTTTCTCCTACTTCACGCATCGGGCGCGCGGCACCTTTGAAAAGTGGCTCAAGCGTTCGGAGCAGCATCTGCCCATGGTCCGCGAGGTCTTCACCAAATACGGCCTGCCGCAGGACTTGGTGCTCCTGCCATTCGCCGAAAGCGGCTACAACGTCAAGGCTTATTCCTGGGCCGGCGCTGGCGGGCTTTGGCAGTTCATGCCCTATACCGGTCGCAAATACGGTCTGCACGTGGATTGGTGGATTGATGAACGGCGCGACCCGTATCTGGCCACGGACGCTGCCGCCCGCTACCTTAAGTATCTGCATGGGCTGCTCGGCGATTGGTATCTCGCTCTGGCCGCGTATAATGCCGGAGAGGGCAAGATCAAACGCGCTGTGGACGCCCTGGAAGTGGACAATTTCTTTGATCTCGCGGCCCGCAACCGCCGCCTTGTGTACAAGGCCCGTTTGCGCCGCGAAACATTGCAATACGTTCCTAAGTTCATCGCTATTTCGCGCATCTTCCAGAATTTGGAAGCCCTTGAATTTGACCCTGTAAGCTGGGACAAACAGCCGGACCTGGAGCACGTGGATGTTCCCGGCGGCACGGACCTGCTTGCCCTGGCTCAGGCGGGCGGCATGAAGTGGGCGGAATTCCATCGCCTCAACCCCGCGTACCGGCGGCAGGTCAGCCCGCCCAAGTTGAGCACCACGGCGCACCTGCCCAAGGACAAGGCGCCCAAGATGATCGCCTATCTGGAAGACCCCGGAACCCGGCCCTATGCCGGGTATCAGGCCTACCGCATCCGCAGCGGCGATTCCTGGTGGCGCATTTCCCGTCGCTTCGGCGTGCCCATCAGCGTGCTCAAGCGCGTGAATAATCGTCGTTCCAATACCCTGCATCCCGGGCAGGTGGTCATGGTACCCGGCCATGGTCGCGGTCGCGCCGTTGCTTCGGCAAAGGCCAGCCCGGGATCGCGTACCAAAACACGGCAGGTCGCCCAGTCGCGCAGCAATTACGTGATCCAGCCCGGTGACACGCTTTGGGACATTTCCCAGCGCTACAACGTGAGCGTGAGCACGCTGCAACAGGCCAATGGATTGTCCCGGCGCAGTACGCTCCGGGTCGGAAACAGGCTCTACATCCCGGACGCCTCGGGTAAGACCCAGCGTGTGGCCAAGGCCCAGGCCGAATCTGTGCATGCGGAACTGGTTCGCTACAAGGTCCGCCGCGGGGACACCCTGTCCGACATTGCCCGGCGCTTCGGTGTGAGCATCACCCAGCTTCGGGCCTGGAACAACATGGGGCGTCGGAGCACGATTTACGTGAATCAGTATCTCAAGGTCTTTGTGCCGTAAAACGCTCCCAGTGGCCTGCTGAAAAGAGTTTTCCGGTTATGCGAGCTTGGATGCCGATTCTTTGTTTCGCCACGCCTGTACGTGCCGGAATGGGGGAGCCGAGGCGCTTGTGACCGGTCCCGTGTTACCGGAGCGAGGATGCGTGTTGCAAAACCCTTCGGGATTCGGCGTGAACGCGTTGTCTGACTCTGTACCGCCTTGCTGACCCGGTTCGTAAACTGCCGGGTGAATGCGAATCTACCCAGGGGGAACGGCCCAACCGTTCCCCTTTTTTTTATTCCTCAAGGTTGTTGCCCTTGTGGGCGATATCCGGTCAGATACCCTTGTGCTTGGGTTTGTGATAATGCGTTTAGCATTGACCCTTTTTTTCTTGTTCTCTTGATTTGTTCACAATAATGTAACAACAAGAGCTTCACGGTTCTTGTCCCAGCGGGTATATCCCCCCCAGTCATCATAGCCCATAAGGAGCGATGCCGTGGCCGGTAACAAGATTTTGGTCGTGGAAGACCACCAGGATACCCGAGAATTGTTGGACTACAACCTATCCGCGGCAGGCTTTGAGGTTCGCACCGCCCAGGACGGCACTTCGGTCATGGATCTGGTGCGCACGTTTCAGCCGGATTTGGTGCTGCTGGATTTGATGCTTCCGGGCATGGACGGGCTGGAGATTTGCCGCCGTCTGAAGAAGCGTCCGGAAACCTCGTCCATGCCCGTGATCATGCTCACGGCCAAAGGCGAGGAAGTGGACCGTATTGTTGGTCTGGAGCTTGGAGCCGATGACTATGTGGTCAAGCCCTTTTCTCCCCGGGAACTCATGCTGCGCATCAAGGCGGTGCTGCGCCGTGCTCCCGAGGTGGACGAGGGGTCCGGGCAGCCCTGGGAGCGGGAAGGCCTGCGTGTTGACTTTGAGGCCCACACTATTGAAGTGGACGGCGAAAGTGCCCAGCTCACGGCCACGGAATTCAAGCTTCTTTCCGAACTCATTAAGGGCAAGGGCAAGGTCCAGACCCGCGACCACCTTCTGGATACGGTCTGGGATACGCATTTTGAAGGCTATTCCCGCACCGTGGACACGCACATTCGTCGTCTTCGCCAGAAGCTCGGCGCGTATGCGGATTGGATTGAAACGGTTCGCGGCGTGGGCTACCGCTTCAAGAGCTGAGCGCACTGCTGTTTTTTGCCGTTTCGACGATGCGTTGGTTGTGACGGACGCGTCGGTTTGCTCCCTGTGGGCGGATCGGCGCGTTTTTTTCTGCTCATTCTCCTGCTTTTCGTTCAATTTCGGTTTTTGCGGCTCCTGCTTCTGCGTGCCGATCCCCTTGCAAGGGTTTGGAAACAGGCGTACCCAAGGGAGCATCCGTACGTGAACTGACCACCATTGCTACAATTTTTTTTCAGGAGACGAGCATGAAAATCACGGATCTGGCATCCACAGAGACCTGGGAAGGTCTGGAAAAGGAACTGCACGAGAAATTCGGTCTCAATGCCAGTGTGGCCGACGAGCAGGGTGTACGCATCACCAGCTATGCAAACTGGGGCAATGAACTGTGTCCCCGGGTAAAGGGCGATCCCAAGGGGTTGAGCGCTATTTGCGCTGTAGCCGGGAAGCATTTCACCCAATACTGTACCAGCGAACAGAGTCCCCTGGTGGATGAATGCGACGCTTGCCTGACCAAGATTGCGGTCCCCGTACTTAAGGACGGCCAGTATCTTGGCTGTGCCGGAGGCTGCGGCGTGCTCATGGAGGGCGAGGAAGTGGAGACCTTTATGGTAGCCAAATCCTTGGATATGGATGAAAAAGAAGTGCAGCGCCTGGCCGAAACCGTGCCTGTGATCAGCCGTGAAAAGGCGGACGAAATCGTGACGTACCTGTGGAAGCGGCTTCAGGAACTGGGTGCGGACGTTCCCCAGGCCTGACCCGTTCATCCGGCAGGGCCGATTCCCTGACAAAAACTACAAGCGCCTTTTTGCGAAAGGGCGCTTTTTTTGTTTCTGGTCCAGCCCATGCTTTTGGGTTCATTGGAATCGTGTGGTCCGCGTTCTATTGGCTGCTATGCATCCGTTTTCGTTGTGTCCTACGAAGGGTGGACAGGCCATCTCCTGATTTCCGTGGATCACTATCAGAATGGATTGCGGGCTATGCGTTTTGCCTTGGTTGGTGCCGTGGGTAACTGTCGCTACAGCGGTCTATTCCCGGCTATGAACGTTGGGACCAGGTTGGTGGGACTTGATCCATAACCATGCAATATCTCCCACGGTCCCGATACCCCAAGGGGTTGGGGCTTTCTTGCTTCGTGGTCCGGATTGCCCGCGCCACTTTCAGCAAGCGGTATGACGCAGCGTCATCAGTGTTCAGCGCATGGATGGGAGAGAACATCACATGGCATGAGCCACAGCACGAGCCAGTCCTTTTTGTCTGTTCGACTTGGAATAGCAGGCTATGCACATGCTCCACGGAAACCTTTTCCGATTTTTGTCCAGGGTGCTGAAGCGCGCTTTCTTGGCTCTTCAGCCCAGTTCCTGCAGCAATCGTTCTCTGGCCGCGTCTGGGTCAAGATCCTGTCCGGTCCAGATGTGGAACTGCTTCAAGCCTTGATGCAAGAACATCTCAAGCCCTGAGATGCGACCGCATCCGCAGGTTTTGGCCAGAGCCAGAAGCGGGGTTTCCAGCGGATTGTAGACCAGATCAAACACCGTGGTGTCCTGGGGCAGGGCTTTCATGGGCCAGGGATTTTGCCCCTGGTACGGACCACTCATGCCTAGCGGTGTGGCGTTCACAAGCACGTCACAGGGATTCTTGTGCCGTTCATCCCAGCGGACCGCATGAATGCTGAATTCCAATGCCAGGGCATCGGCTTTTTCCGGATTGCGGTTGCTCACGCCCACCCATTCCACGCCGAGCTGGTTCAGCGCGGCAATGGCGGCCCGGGCCGCGCCCCCGGCTCCGAGTACCAGAGCGGTCTTTGGTTTTGGGATCACACGGCGGAGCGGCTCAAGACAGCCTGCCACGTCCGTGTTCGTGCCGCGCAGCCGTCCGTGTTCATCCCAGCAGATGGTGTTCACCGCACCAATGGCGCGCGCCGTGGTGGATACCCGGTCCAGCAAGGGCATGATCGTGCGTTTGTGCGGGATGGTCACGCTCACGCCGCGGATGTTTTCGGCACGCACACGGTCCACAAACGCGGCCAGGGAATCCGGCGGGGTGTCCCAAAAGTCGTACACCGCGTCCATGCTCCAACGGGCGAATCCCCAGTTGTGCAGTGCCGGGCTGAGGCTATGCCCCAGCGGATGACCGATGATTCCGTATTGTTCCATGACATTCCTCCGGCGTCGTGCGTTGCGGCCGCTTGTTGTTTTCGGATACAGTGATCCGGGGGACGTTATCGGACCTGTTTGCGGTTATCCAGTCTGGACTGCATTTGTCACCTGCATGTGACGTACGTCACCACTGGCTGGCAGGGTGTGGGCGCGGTTGCCTTATCTTTGTTCCAAGCCGGGGAGAGCGGTCACAGGGTGCCTTTTCCTTACCAGCTCGTTGCACAGTCTGTGGTATCCATTGCCTGCTGTGATTGTACACGAAAAAGGGCCGGGACGCCTGCCCCGGCCCTGTCGGAAGGTACGCTTTCAGCCCGGTCAGCCCACGTGGGCTGCGCCCGCTTGGATGGCTTTGGCGTTCATGGGAATGAGCTTTTTGTAATGGGCGGAGATCACGTTTTCCAGGCTGTCGATGGCGGCCTGGATCGGGATGACGCCCGTTGCCTGCAGGAATGCGCCGATGGCCACCATGTTGGCCATGCGGGTGTTGCCGATTTCATCGGCGATGTCGTTGGCGGGAACAAACACGCTTTTGACCCTGTCGGTCTCGGCGAGTTCCGCGTCCACCAGCGAGGAATTGATGATCTGCACGCCGCCGTCCTCAAGTCGGGGCTGGAATTTGTCCAGGGAGGGGCGGTTCATGATGATCAGGCTTTTGGGCCGGTGAATGATGGGCGAACCAATGTCTTCGTCGGAAAGCACCACGGTGCAGTTGGCTGTGCCGCCGCGCATTTCCGGGCCGTACACCGGGATGTAGGTCACGTTCAGTCCCTGGTTCATGCCGGAGTAGGCCAGGAGGTTACCGATGAGCATGACGCCCTGGCCGCCGAAACCGGCGATGATCGCGTCGAGATAGGTGGACATCAGCAGGCACCTCCTTCCTCGGTCACGTCCTTGTATACCCCCAGCGGGAAGTAGGGGATCATTTCCTCGCGGATGCGCTCGTTGGCCTGGACCGGCGGCATTTTCCAGTTCGTGGGGCAGGCAGAGAGCAGCTCCACGAATCCGAATCCACGGTCCTGGGTCTGACACTCAAAGGCCTTGCGCAGGTACTTTTTGGCCGTGCGGATGTTCTTCACGCTGTCCAGGGAGGCACGGCCCGCAAAGGCCACTCCGCCGAGCTGGGAGATGATTTCCGTCATTTTGATGGGCAGGCCTTCCTTGTCGCGGCAGCGACCGCCCGGGCAGGTGGTGGTGCGCTGGCCCACCAGGGTGGTGGGGGCCATTTGTCCGCCGGTCATGCCGTAGACGGTGTTGTTCACGAACACAACGCAGATGCGTTCGCCGCGGTTGGCCGCATGCATGATTTCCGCCATGCCGATGGAGGCCAGGTCGCCGTCGCCCTGGTAGGTGAGTACGAACTTGTCGGGCCGGGCGCGCTTGGCTCCGGTGCCAACGGCCGGGGCGCGGCCGTGCGGCGCTTCCACGGCGTCGATGTCCAGGTAATTGTACAAAAACACGGAGCAGCCGATGGAGCCGATGAGGATGGACTCTTCGCGCAGCTTCATTTCGTCCAGCAGCTCGCCCACGAGCCGGTGGGCCACGCCGTGGTGGCAACCCGGGCAGTAGTGGGTGGGCCGGTCAATGACCGATTCCGGCCTATCGAAGACCAGTTTTTCTTGCATTTCAGACATTTATTTACCCTCCAGGCTCTTGAGGATCGGTGCCTCGAATTCGTCCGGGGTGGGCAGGTTGCCGGGATAGACCGGGAAGAAGTCGGAATCCGCCACCGTGCGCACCGAGAGCCGCACATCATCCACCATCTGGCCAAGGTTGTGTTCGATGGTCAAAAACCGCTTGCCCTGCTTGGCCATTTCCAGCAGCGGAGCCGCCGGGAAGGGGTAGAGGGTGATGGGCCGGAACAGGCCGACCTTGTGTCCGGCCTGACGCAGCTTGCGCACCGAGCTTTTGGCAATGCGGCCGATGGAGCCGTACGCGCAGACGATGAGATCCGCGTCTTCCGTCTCAAAGGCCTCGTACTGGATTTCGCCCTGCATGGCTTCGTATTTGGCCTGGAGGCGCTGGTTTTGTCCGGCCAGGGCGCCTTCTTCCAGGAACAGGGACTTAATGAGCCGCTTTTCCCGGCCCTTGGCCCCATCCAGCCGCCAGTCGCCGCCTTCTGTGTCGCCCGGCAGTTCCGGAGCCCATGGTTCAATGGGTTCTTTCATCTGGCCGAGAATAGCGTCGCCCAGAATCATGACCGGATTGCGGTATTTGAAGGCCATGTCAAAGGCTTTGATGGTCAGGTCGTAGGCTTCCTGGGCCGTGGCCGGGGCAAAGACCAGCAGGCGGTAGTCGCCGTGTCCGCCGCCGCGGGTGGACTGGTAGTAGTCGCCCTGAGCCGGGCCGATGTCGCCCAGACCCGGGCCGCCGCGGTTCATGTTTACCACCACGGCGGGGATGTCGCTGCCCGCCATGTAGGAAATGGCTTCCTGCTTCAGGGATACGCCCGGAGAAGAAGAAGACGTCATGGCGCGTACGCCCGTGGCTCCTGCGCCGAGCAGCATGTTGGCGGCCGCCACTTCGGATTCGGCCTGCACGAATTCGCCGCCCGCGTCCACGATGGCTTTGCTCATGAATTCGGGGATGTCGTTCTGGGGCGTGATGGGATAGCCGAAAAAGCATTTGCATCCCGCGGCAAGAGCGCCCCGGGCTACGGCTTCGTTGCCCTTAATGAAGATCTTGTCCGCCATCATTTCCCCCCTTTTTTGGCCTTCGGGGTTTTGTATACGCGAATGGCCAGGTCCGGGCAGATCAGCGCGCAGGAGGCGCATCCGGTACATTTTTCCTTGTTCTCTTCCGGCACCTCGGCCACTTTGTAGCCGTTTTGGTTAAACCGCTGCGACTGCACAATGATCTGCACGGGGCAGACCGTCGTACAGAGCAGACAGCCCTTGCACCGGTCTTCCAACACTTCGATTCGGGACATGTGGCCCTCCTGTTGCGGCTTCACGAGATGAGCATGGCGTCGCCGTACGAAAAAAAGCGAAAATCGTTACGGAGCGCCTCACTGTAGGCGTTGAGGATGGCTTCTCTACCGACGAGAGCTGAAACCATAATCAGAAGCGAAGATTCTGGCAAATGGAAATTCGTCAGCAGGTTATCCACCACTTGAAAGGTATATCCGGGCTTGATGAAGATGTCGGTCATGCCCTTGTAGGGTCCGATATGCCCCAGGGCGCGGTGCATTCCTTCCAGACTGCGGGCGCTGGTGGTGCCAACGGCAACCACGGGGCGGCCCTGGTCCTTGGCGCGCTGCACGGCTTCGGCTGTTTCACGTGGAACTTCAATATATTCCTCGTGCATGACGTGGTCGCGGATGTCGGGTTCACGCACTGGGCTGAACGTGCCGTAGCCCACGTAGAGCGTCACCTCCGCCCATTCACAGCCGCGTTCCTGCAGCGCCGTGCGCACCGCCGGGGTGAAGTGCAGGCCGGCTGTGGGGGCGGCCACGCTCCCGGCTTTGTCGTCCTTTGCGTAGACCGTTTGATACCGGGCCATATCTGATTGATCAGCCTCGCGCCGGATGTACGGGGGCAGGGGCATGCTTCCCAGGCTTTCCATGCGTTCCTTGAGGTTACCCCGCCAAAACAGGCTCACGCGGCTGCGGCCGAACGCTCCACGCTCCAGCACGCGTACAAAAAATTCCGGGCCGAACGTGATGATCTGCCCGGGTTTCGGCGCTTTGCTGGCGCGCAGAAGTCCCCATGCCTCAGCCATGTGCAGACCGTCCGCGTCCTGAATCGGTTCCAGCAGGGGCAGGGGGGTGAGCAGCAAAAATTCCACGCGTCCGCCTGTGGGCTTGGTGCCGAAGAGCCGCGCCGGAATCACCTTGGAGTTGTTGGCCACCAGGAGCGCGCCCTTGGGCAGCAATTCAGGCAGAGCGGAAAAGCCGTGAATTCCGGTGGCACCGGATTCCCGGTTCACGGTCATGAGCTTTGAATCCTGGCGGCGTTGCGCCGGGGTCTGGGCGATATTTTCCTCGGGAAGCTCGTAGGTGTAGCTCGCCAGGGCGTGGTCTGGATGCATGATTCCTCGTCTGGTCGCGCGGGTGTCCGGGTCGGGCAGGGCGCGTGGTCAGGGTCAATTCGGACCAGCATCCTAGGGTTTGCGCCGCCTGTTGGCAAGTCGCCCATGGACGAATGCGTATCTTTACTTGATTCCAACGGCAATCCTGATACATAGTGCAGTCATGAACTGGCTGTCCGTGGCGGAAATCGCCAAGATCACGCAGATACCCGCGCCCACGGCGAGGCGGTACGCCTCGCTGTTCCGTGAATTTTTGCCGAGCAAAAAAGTCGGGCGTGTCACAAAATATTCTGAAGACGCGGTTCAGATCTTTCAGGCTATTTCCAAATTGTATCAGGACGGACACGTCACCACGGAGATCGAAGACGCGCTCAAGCAGGAATATTCCCGCTCGGCCGAGCCTGCCGACGATTCTCCCGTGCTCCAGGGGGTCTTGGCTGCATCGGGAAACGCGGCTCCGGCCCTGGATAATGAATTTGCCCGGTCTTTCCAACAGGTCATGGATAAATTCAGTCAGTGCCTGCAGATCATTGCGGATCAAAAAACCACCATTGAGCAGCAGCGTGAGGACATCCAAAAGCTCAAGACCGCGTTTGTGCTGCTTTCCCGCAGTCAGAAGCGGCTTCGCCGTTTGCCCGCGGCGCCCGTGGCCGAGGCTCCGCCCGAGCAAGATATGACCGAGTTGGAGCAACGCACGGCCCAGCTGTTGCGCAAGGATGCCGAGCTTGAGGAAATGACGCTGAACCTTTCCTTTGACACCTCGGATATCAAGGCCAAGCTGCAAATTTTGGAATCCGAATTGGTCCGGTTGCGCAAGGATCGGCGCGACATGGAGAAGTTCTTTTCCTCCAAGATCAACAGTCTGCGTGACGACGAATAGCAGGCTGTCGAAAAAACGCAAGGTTGCTGCCTACCGTAGAATTGGCAGGTTTTCCCGCACAGGCAGTACCCGTCGGCTTTGTTGTTCTGCGCGCCTTACGCGTGCGCCTTATGAAGCAGCCTGAAGAGGGTTTTCCCATCGGCCAGACACCTTCCCGGCATTTTTGCTTCACTGCTGGCCGTGCGCTTTGCCCTCTGTGGGCGCAAGTTTTTGTGCGTTGATTCCCAAGTCCCCTTGTTCGTAATGTTTGCGGTCCGTGCTCCGGTGTTGTACCAAGGCAACACGTCGGGTCGCGGCCCTGGTGCGCCGCCTTGACCGCGTTGACCGTCACACATCTTTCCGTCAGGAGGTTTCCCATGCGTCGTAGCCTTACCGCTGTATTGCTTGTCTTGGCCCTTGCCGCCACCGGATGCGCCACCAAATCCACGGGCACGGAACCGGCCCAGTCCACCAGCGAATCCCAGCCCACCGCATACGAACAGACGTATGAAAATCCTAATTATTACTATGACTTCAACGATATTTTGATTCCCCGTGAGTTGGACCCGGTGGATGATGAGAAGTACGTCTTTGACGATCCTCGCTTTCTTGCCGGATTCCGTATTTTTTCGGGTCGGGTTGTTGCCGAGGATGTCTTCAATTTCTTTGTGAACAATATGGCCAAAGACAACTGGACCAAGAAATTTTCCCTTAAGGCAGAGAAATCCGTGCTGGCCTTTGAGAAGCAGAACAAAAGCTGCACCATCCAGATTGAGGACGGATTCAAAACCCGCGTTACGGTCTTTGCCATCGAATTTAAGGACGTAGGGAGCTGGGAGTCCGATTCCCAGGGTTTCTCGCAGCAGGAACTGCCGCAATAAGGCGCTGCCTTTCGGAGAAATGTGATGGATACGGCATTGCTGTTCAAGGGCTTACTCGGGCGTCGCGCCCATCTGGGCGTATGCGGCAGTGTGGCCGCCTACAAGGCCGTTGAGTTGCTTCGCGGTCTGCAGGAATGTCATATTGCGGTTTCTGCCACGTTGACCCGTTCGGCCGCACAATTCATCACACCCTTGACCTTTGCTTCTCTTGGGGCGGACCCTGTTTTTGGGGAATTGTTCCAAACCGGCGATGCGCCCTATGCGCATCTTGCCCCCGGGCGAACCAGTCATGTTTTGGCCGTGGTTCCGGCTACGGCCAACATTCTTGCCAAGATGGCCAATGGCATTGCCGATGACATGCTCTCCTGCCAGGCGCTTTCGCATTCCGGGCCGGTGCTGGTGGCTCCTGCCATGAACCCGGCCATGTGGGAAGCCCCGGCCACCAAAGAGAATGTGGACCGGCTCCGTAGTCGCGGCGTAGAGGTGGTTTTGCCCGCGTCTGGCAAGGTGGCCTGCGGGGATGAGGGAAATGGCCGTCTCGCGCCTGTGAGCGCCATTTTGGCACATATCTGTCGCGCCATATCCCCTGACGATTTGTCCGGACAACGTGTGCTTGTGACGCTTGGGCCAACTCGTGAGCGTTTCGACCCTGTTCGCTTTTGGTCCAATCCTTCCACTGGTCGCATGGGCGCTGCGCTTGCCACAGCAGCCTGGCTTCGTGGCGCCGAAGTGACGGTCGTGGCCGGACCCTGTAGTGTGGCCTTGCCCCCGGGCGTGCGGCGTGTGGATGTACAAACCGCGCTGGAAATGGATTCCGCCTGTCGTGATCTATGGCCAAGCATGGATGTTGGGTGTTGCACGGCCGCAGTGGCGGACTTTCGGCCCATTGCCTTTGGCGATGCCAAGATGAAAAAGGACGCTTTGGGAGCATCCGGTCTTGTGGTTTCCTTTGACGAGAATCCGGATATTCTGGCCGGTCTTGGTACGCTCAAACGTCCTGATCAACGCTTGATCGGTTTTGCCGCTGAAAGCCACGATCTCGCCGCCAACGCCCAAGGGAAGATGCAGCGCAAGCATTTGGACATGATCGTTGCCAATCTGGTCAATGTTCCTGGGTCTGGGTTTGCTTCCGGCACGAATCAAGTCCGTGTTTTTGATCGTTGCGGCGGAGATGAGTCCTGGCCGCAACTCGATAAAACCGAAGTAGCGTGGCGGATATGGGATCACCTGGCCGCAATCTGAACGTACCCGAGCACCTGCGTGGCTGGTATGAAGCGGGAGTGCATCATTTCTTCCTGCCTGGACGTAGCTGCGAAGCCGGGCAGGCTGCTCCTGATGCCGCGTCCATCCGTGCTGGAAGTGCTCCCACGCAAACCGCGGCGCGTTCCATGCCCCCATGCTCGGTCCCAGCCCGTTCGAACAATCAACAACCCAGTTCCTCTCCATCCAGCCCAGGACAGGCCGCCACGCCCCAGAACGACGCACAGGAGACCGCCCAGCGCGCATCCAAAGTCGCCGACGATTCCCACACCACTTGGCCCGAATTGTGGCAAAAGCTTTGGCTACGCACCCCACATGATCCCAAAATCGTTTGGACGTATTATGATCTGGGCGCGCACATGGCCGGGCAGCCGGACAAAGCCATTGCCCAGCTTCTCCAGTCCATCATTTATTATTTCCGCTGGCCCAAAGGCACCATTGCGTTTTGGCCCATGACCGAGCTTGTGGATGAGCAGCTTCAGCCCAATAGGGACATGTTCTGGCGTGGCGTGGACCTGCTGGGATGTGGCCACGTGGCCTTGTTTGGCCGGGATGCTGTTTCGCATTTAGTGTCGGATGGCACCTTTGCCACAGATGTCGTTAAGGTCGGAGGCACGCAGGTCCATTTGCTTCCGACCCTTGCGGAGTTGGAACCCATGCTGCCGCATGAGCGCTTGATCGCTCTGGACAGCCTCAAGCAATTACCATTTTAACCCGCAGTTCGCCGCGCTTGCCCTTCGGGGTGGCCTGGCGTATGAGACCTCCATCGATCAACCCCAATCAAGGTGTACGCATGAAAGTACTTGTTACTGGAGCCGCTGGATTCATCGGTTTTCATTTGTCTCGGAAACTGCTTGCCGCGGGCCACACGGTTGTGGGCCTGGACATTCTTAACGACTATTATGACGTGAACCTGAAGAAGGATCGGTTGTCCATCCTTCAGGAGAGCGAAGCGTTTCGGCATGCGCTGGTTGATCTTTCCGACGCTCCGGCCATGCAGCAGCTGTTTGCGGATGAAGGGTTTGATATTGTCGTGAACCTGGCGGCCCAGGCCGGCGTGCGCTACAGCATTGAAAATCCTCGCAGCTACATTGATTCGAACATCGTTGGGTTTTTCAACATCCTTGAAGGGTGTCGACACACCAAGGTCAAGCATCTTTGCTATGCGTCGTCCAGTTCGGTGTACGGCATGAATACGAAGATGCCGCTTTCCACGCATGATGGGGTGGATCACCCCATGAGCCTGTATGCGGCCAGCAAAAAATCCAATGAGATGATGGCCCATTCCTACAGCAATCTTTTTGATCTTCCCACGACAGGGCTTCGGTTCTTTACGGTGTATGGTCCTTGGGGCCGTCCGGACATGGCGCTCTTTTTGTTCACCAAGGCGATCCTGGCTGGTGAGCCGATCAACGTCTTCAACTATGGGGACATGGAGCGGGACTTCACCTTTGTGGATGACATTGTTGAGGGCGTTTTCCGCGTGATGTTCAACATTCCGGAAGGAAACCCCGACTGGGACGGAAATAATCCTGACCCGGCGTCCAGCCCGAAGCCGTATCGCGTCTACAACATCGGCAACAACAACAAGGTCCGTTTGACCAGGTACATTGAAGCGCTGGAAGAACAGCTCGGCATGAAGGCGGAGCGCAATCTCCTGCCCATGCAGCCGGGCGATGTCCCTGCCACCTGGGCCGATGTGGATGACCTTGTCAACGATGTTGATTTTCAGCCGAACACATCTATTGATGAAGGGATTCGTAAATTTGTGGCGTGGTATCGTGAATACTACAACGTTTGACGTCTTTTTTTGATCGTGGAGGCGGTTTTTCGCCTCCACGCTATTGCAATCCTCTCCCATTCGTTTTACCTGTTTTGCACTGCGAAAGCCTCTGTTTCACGTGAAACAGAGCGTGTATGACGATCTGTTGCATGATTTGTTTCACGTGAAACAGGTGTAAAAGCGGGTCTGGCTCCAGTCGGTGGCGTGCGAAACAGCTGAAATTTCATCTTCAGGGGGTGTTGAAGTGGCCAGGATTATTGTCATGGCGAACCAGAAGGGCGGTGTTGGAAAAACGACCACAGCGGTCAACCTTGGGGCGTGCTTGTCTGTCATGGAAAAGAAAGTCCTGTTGGTGGATTGCGACCCCCAGGGAAACGCGTCAAGCGGCTTGGGTTTTTATCCTAGCGACCAGCGGGACAACATTTATACAAGTCTTTTTTCGCCGGAAAATGTCCGCAAGGCCATCTGCAAAACGGAGTTGCCGTACCTCTCTTTGCTTCCCGGAACCCCGGATATGGCTGGTGCGGAAGTGGAGTTGGCCGATAAAATCGGACGTGAGTATTACGTTCGGGATCTGGTGCAGCCGCTGGACGAGGAATACGACTACATTCTTTTGGATTGTCCGCCTTCCTTGGGAATCTTGACTGTGAACGCGCTTTGTGCGGCAAAGGAATTGCTAGTGCCGCTCCAGTGCGAGTACTATGCTCTGGAAGGTATCGCCCAGCTCTTGATGACGTATGAGCTGGTTCGTAAGCGTTTGAATCCGGATCTGGCCATGCTTGGCGTGGTGCTGACCATGTATGACTCTCGCAACCGCCTTTCCTGGCAGGTGAAGAACGAGGTCCGACGCGCTTTCCCGCAGCATCTTTTTGAAGCAGTGGTCCCCCGGAACGTTCGCCTGTCGGAAGCACCGAGCTTTGGCAAACCGGTGATCACCTATGACATCAAGTCCAAGGGCGCAGAGGCGTATTTACAGTTGGCGCAAGAAGTGGAAAACAGTCATACCGTGTGATGCTCCGGCTGTGTCGAGCCGCTGCTGTCTGGCCCGGGGTCGATACGGCCCCGATCGTGTTCGTCGGGGGCTTGGCGGCATGAGAGGGTGCGATGCAGGAAAGGGGCGTGGATAAGACCGCGCCCCGAAGAAAAGCCCCGGGGCGCAGGGGTGAAAAACGTTAGTAGCGAGCTTCCTTGTTGGGGTCTTTATCGTCCTTGTACGGGTGTGTCTCGCTGACGATTTCATCTTTGAAGTGTTTCTTAATGATGCGGGCCTGGCAATTGGCGCAAGTGAAGGTCACAAGCCCGGACAGACTCGCGGCGCTGAGACGAAAACGGCGAGGCTCATCCTTGGACCAATTTTCGGTCCGCTCGCCGCACTGTTCGCAGTGGACATCGTAGTCCGGCGGATAGGGGAAGTCCCAATATTGCAGGAGGTTCTCCCAATCTTCGACCGGCTCGGGGCGCTGCTCCTGCTTGATGTCGGAGAACAAGCCGAATTCGCGGGCAAGTATCGGCTTAATGGCGGGCCATGCCTCGGCGTCGATAATGGCGCCCAGACTATTGCCCTCGGCGTCGAAAATTTCAATAACGTGATCCTGGCTCATGCAGTTTGCTCCTTTGATGATTGGTGGCGGCAATATATACGGCTCCACCATGGGCGGCAAGGGCTAGGTGTGGCATAGAATCAAGAGGAGATGACCATGTCTGCAGGTTCCAGAGGACTTGGGCGCGGCCTGGACGCCTTGCTTGGCGGTACACAGCAGAAAGATGAACCCGTGAACCCTTCGGAAGTGCGGCAATTGCCTATTGCTTCCATTTGTCCCAACCCGCATCAGCCCCGGATTGAATTTTCGGAACAGGGGTTGGCGGATCTCTCAGCCAGCATCAAAACACAGGGCGTGTTGCAGCCGATTTTGGTGCGCCCCCTGGAGAATAACCAGTACGAGCTTGTGGCTGGTGAACGGCGCCTGCGAGCTTCCAAACTGGCTGGTTTGCGGGAGATTCCGGCCCTGGTTCGGGAGATGGATGATCAGGAAAGCCTGGCCATCGCCTTGATCGAGAATTTGCAACGAGAAGACCTGAACGCCATTGAAGAGGCGCTGGGCTATCGTCAGCTCATGGACCAGTTTGGCGTGAATCAGGAGGCGTTGGCCAAGAGCCTGGGCAAGAGCCGGTCCGCGCTGGCCAACTCCATGCGGTTGCTGAACCTGCCCGAACCAGTGCAGAATGACATCCGGCAGGGTCGGATTACGGCTGGTCATGGCCGGGCAATCATGTCGGTGACGGATGAAACCGTAGCCAATGAATTGCACGCTCGCATCCTTAAGCAGGGTATGTCGGTGCGGCAGGCGGAAGCCGAAGCCGGATTCTGGAAGGAACACGGAACGCTTCCTTCTCATGGCCAGGGAGAGTCCGCGGATCAGGCTCCACGACGTGCTGCGGGCAAGCGCAAAAAGGATGTTGACCCTGATCTGGCTGAGGTGCAGAGCATGATCAGCCGAACCTTGGGTCGAAAAGTCTCGGTCAGTGGTACGGCCTCAAAGGGCAAGTTGACGCTTCCGTTCTCCTCATTGGACGATTTACGCCGCCTGGCGGAAATGCTTGGTGGCGAACAAGGATGACGTCGGAAATCTTGGCTCCAATCACCGTTTGATCAAATCAGGAATCATGGCCGCCAAGAAATTATCACCTTGGGGTCATGATTTTTTGCGGGGATTGTGGTGTCTGCGGTTGTACGAAGCAGCATACAATTCGTAAAAAGGTTGCAAAAGCGTGAACAGCGAAGCAGTGAAGCGTTTGGCCGGGCACGAGGTGCTCATCGTCGGTGATCTAATGCTGGATCATTACCTTGTGGGCAGTGTGGAGCGCATTTCTCCGGAAGCGCCCGTGCCTGTGGTGGCGGTCTCCCGCGAGGAATACCTTCTCGGTGGGGCGGGCAATGTGGCCCGAAACATTGCGGCACTCGGCGGTATGCCTACGTTGGTGGCCGTGACCGGCGATGATGACCACGCATCCTGTGTCTGCGGGCATTGTGATCAAGCGGGCATCAAGCTGCGCGTACACCGCATGAACAACCGTCCGACCACGGTAAAAACCAGGATTATTGCACATAATCAACAGGTCGTCCGAGTCGATCACGAGTGTACGGATTTCTTGGACCAGTCGGACAATCAGGCCGTTTTATCCATGATCGCCAGGGAATTGCCCGGCAAGAAGGTGATCATCCTTTCTGACTATGGGAAAGGGTTGTTGTCCCGAGCCTTTATGGATAGTTTGCATCAGCTGCTCAATGACTGTGATGAGCGCCCCTTGGTTTTGGTTGATCCCAAGACCCGTAACTATGATCTGTATGACGGGGTTGATCTGCTCACGCCCAACGCCAAAGAAGCCAGTGAAGGTGCATACTTGCCGGTGGGAAGCCAGGAAGAGATCATCGCCGCTGGTCAGGCGCTTTTCCGCCGTCTGAACTGCGAACATCTTTTGATCACCCTTGGCGGCAAGGGAATGGCGCTGTTTACATCAAGTAACGAAGTGTATCACATTCCGACATTCGCTCAGAAAGTCTTCGACGTGACAGGAGCCGGAGACACGGTTATCGCAACCTTGGCTTTGAGTCTTTCCAGCGGTAACGACCTGCTCACGTCCAGTATTCTGGCCAACTATGCCGCCGGCATTGTTGTGGGGCAGGTCGGTGCTGCCGTGGCGACACTGGATTCTATTGTGGACGTCATGCGTTCGTTGCCGGAGCCTGAAGTAACCACCTGGATGAAATAATGGGATTATTTCACATTCAAAAAAGGTCGATGATGGTTGCGGTTCCATTTGTGGAAATTTGCGGATTCATGATGATCCCGTGAGTCTGCTCCCGTATGGCGACCTTCGGACGCCCCAAAATCCCTTCGCGCCAAAGTGAACCGTGATCACCCCGGGAATTCCCGGGGTTTTCTTTGCCCTTGGTTCAGCCATGGCGTACCATGGACAGTGAATCCCGGACCCCGAACGCAAGGGACCGGGCATACCATGCATTCAGCGCCACAAGGAGTCTGATTCATATGAGTGCTACGCCGAGCAACAATCCGCAGCTGGATACGGCCATCCCAACCCTTGGTACGGCAAAGGTCACGAACCGCGTGGGGTACTGCCGTTTTGTGGGAGCCTGTGAAGAGTATTGGATCAATCTCACGGATGAGGATTTGGATGATGAGCTGCCCGAACAGGAACCGGGCCGACCCATCACCATGGAAAAGGCCGGGCCGCGGGAAAAATTGTACTTTGACCCGTCCAAGACCCGCTGTGCCATTGTTACCTGCGGCGGGCTGTGTCCTGGCATCAATGACGTGATCCGCGCCATTGTCCTGGAGGCTCATCACAACTATACCGTCCAGTCCGTGGTGGGCATTCCTTTTGGACTGCAGGGGTTTATCCCGGAGTATGGACACGAAGTCCGTGAATTGACGCCCGAATCCGTCGCCAATATTCACCAATTTGGCGGAACCGTCCTTGGATCGTCCCGCGGGCCGCAGGATCCCTCCAAAATAGTAGATACCCTTGAGCGCCGGAATATCAACTGCCTGTTCATCATCGGCGGCGACGGCACCATGCGTGCGGCCCAGAGCATTGTCAGCGAGATCAATGATCGTCGTCTGAAGATCGCAGTCATTGGCGTACCCAAAACCATTGATAACGATATCAGCTTTGTAACCCGCTCGTTCGGGTTCGATACGGCCGTGGAAAAGGCGACCGAGGCCATCCAATGCGCGCATGTGGAGGCCACGGGCGTGGACCTGGGTGTCGGGCTGGTCAAGGTCATGGGCCGCGAGTCCGGGTTCATCGCGGGGCAGGCGGCCCTTGCCCTCAAGGAAGTGAATTACGTGCTCATTCCGGAATGCCCGTTCGACCTGGACGGTCCCGACGGACTGCTTGCCAACCTGGAGCGGCGTTTGGAATCGCGCCGGCATGCCGTGATCGTCTGCGCGGAGGGAGCAGGCCAGGAATATTGCCGGTCCTCCAATCAGACCGATGCCTCCGGCAATCCGGTGCTCTGCGATATCTGCGCATTGCTGAAGCAGCGCATCAAGGACTATTTCGGCGAACGGGGCAAAAAAGTGCCGTTGAAGTTTATCGACCCAAGCTACATTATCCGGTCGGTTCCGGCCAATGCCAATGATCGGGTCTATTGCGGCTTTTTGGGTCAGCATGCCGTCCACGCGGCCATGGCCGGGAAAACCGCCATGGTGGTTTCGCAACTGCAATCCCGCTACGTACATCTCCCGTTGCACCTGGTCACGCGCAAGCGCAAGACCGTGAATGTGCGGTCTGATTTCTGGCATGCGGTGTTGGAAAGCACGGGCCAGGAACTTTATGCCTGCGCTAGCGGAACCGTGAACGGGATCCCCCATTTCAGTGCCGGGGAAGGCGAATCCTAAGGGGTTTGCGGTCGCTCACATACCCACAGAGGGCGAGCATGGATCTTCGGAATGTTAGGGAGTGCTGGATAGGCTGAGACAACCCGAGGGCGTGGTTTCTTTCTTCACGCGGGAGAAAAGAAATATATTGCAGGCTGTGTACAATAAGCGTGTGCAGGCTGTGAGGGGGGGCGAGGCTCGAAACGTACTCTCTATATATGGAATACTTTTTGACATGATGCAGCAATCGTAGGGCTTTTCAACAGCCTGCTATACATGATCACGAAAACAAGCCGGGCCTGAAAAGGGGAGCAACGGCCGAAGATGTTTTGACGGAATTTCCTCCCCTGGACCATCCCCTCGAATCCAATCTGACCCAGAGACGCCCGAAATAGTTTCAATCTCTTGATATAATGAGTCATGCAATAGACGTATTTTTTTCTCTATAAATCTGTTATACTGCTATTGAAAAAGACCGAATGTCAGAATCGCGGGGGCGAAGCAATGAAAGACTTGACCGACATCAGTGTCTTTAAACAAGAATTTCTTATCTATATGAAGGAACAGAAGCATATTCTCATGATGTATGAGGATATTGAAGACTATAGGTTTGTTGCTTCAAGATTCATTGCAGATGGACTTACCTCCAATGATTGCTGTGTCATGGCCACGGATGCGTATTCGCACAAGCTGGTACTCCAGGATTTGGAAAAACTTGATGTATCGCCTCAGGAAAAGATTGCTGAGGGCCGTCTGACGCTTATTGATGTGAACCAGCATTATTCCCATGGAGATGGATTTAATCCCGATGAAACCATGAACGGCTGGAAAGGGCTTACCGAAGCTGCTGTTGGAAAAGGCTTCGATAATGTACGGGCCGTGGGCGAGGCAACATTCTGTCTTGGAGGAAATGGTCTTGAGGACAAGATCATTTACTATGAAAACATAATCAATGAAGAACTGTTCCCCAATTTCCCGTTCATGTCCTTGTGCGTGTACGACAAGAACAGATATTCGGAAAAAGTCCTCAGGGCGGCGGTGCAGTCCCATCCCATGATGGTGTATGGAACAAAGATATTCAAACACAATATGTATTTTGTTCCCCCGGAGGTGTTTTTTTCAGAGAACAATGGGGGCAACGAGCTGGATTTGTGGCTTGCCAATGTTGAGGCCACGAATTCAATCCATCAGGAAGCGGTTCAAAATAGGGAAAAACTCCAGCAAGCGCTGGAAGCCACCAATGACGGAATATGGGAATACAATCTCGCTACTGGCGAATTTCATTGTTCCGAGCGGTGGGCCGGTATGCTGGGGTACACCAGGGACGAGGTTCCCTCGTTCGGTTGCTATTGCGATGAGAATATTCATCCGGAAGATCGGAAAATATTCGACGACGCATTTCGTTCGTACCTCAACGGAGCCAGTGATACGTATGCCGTTGAATTGAGGATCAAAACCAAAGACGGATCCTACAAATGGATTTTTACCAGGGGAAAAATCGTTCTACGGGATGACGCTGGAAAGCCTGTTAAGATCGTGGGCGCTCATACGGACATCACTGAAAAAAAAGAAGCCGAACAACGGCTCGAAGAAAGCGAACAACTGTTTCGTATGTTGTTTGACGATGCGCCGATGCCCTACCAGTCATTGGACGCCGAAGGTCGTTTCATCACGGTGAATAAAATGTTCTGCCAAACGCTGGGGTATACCCCGGAAGAGTTGATCGGCAGAAATTTCGCAGAGTTTCTTCACCCGGATTGGGCAGGGCATTTTCGGGAAAACTTTCCGAAATTCAAAGCCGTGGGTGAAATCCTTGGTGTAGAATTTCAGATGAAGAAGAAAAACGGTGCGTACGTTCTTGTCTCCTTCACGGGAAAAGTAGGCAAGGAACCGGATGGATCGTTTCGCCAGACGCATTGTGTGTTTCGGGACATCACAGCAGAGCGGGCCTATCAGGAAGGTCTCGTCAAAGCCAAGGAGGAAGCAGAGCGCCGGGCTGCAGAGCTGTTGAGAAAACAGGAAATAGAATCCGAGCTTGCCAACCTGGGGACAATGCTGCTCAATCCCACAACAATCGAAGCAATTTCCATCGCAATTCTCGATGCTTCAAAGAGAATTACCGGAAGCAAATTCGGCTATGCCGGCGTTATTGATGAAAACACGGGGAATCTGGTGTGTCATACAATGACAAGGGATATTTGGGACGTCTGCAATGTTCCAGATAAGAGCATCGTGTTTGAGAAGTTTGGGGGATTATGGGGCTGGGTGTTGGAAAACAAGCAACCAATCCTGGTCAACGATCTGAAGGAGGATGCCCGGTCCACGGGCGTCCCAGAGGGACACATAGAGATTGAGAATTTTTTAAGCTACCCGGTGCTGTTGAATGACAAACTGGTTGGCCAGGTGGCTGTTGCCAACGCACGCGGCAACTATGACAGTGCGGATCAAGAGTTTATGAAGAACATTTCCGTGTTTTTTGGCCTTGCAATCCAAAGGGCGCGGCATGAGCATGGATTGGTGGAAGAAAAACACAAGGCTGAACAGGCGAATCATGCCAAGTCCATGTTCCTTGCCAACATGAGTCATGAACTGCGAACCCCGCTGAATGGCATTATGGGAATGCAGCAACTTCTCAAAGCGACCCATTTAAACGCTGAACAGGAAGGGTATGTTTCCTTGGCAATGGATTCAGCCAAACGGCTGACGAATCTTTTAGGGGACATCCTGGATTTAACAAAGATCGAGGCTGGAAAACTCAATGTCGTGGAAACGACTGTCGATTTGCAAGAAACGTTTGCGTTGGCAGAGCAGTTGTTTGGTCCTGCGTGTGGACAAAAAGGCGTGGAGATCCATTTTGCCATTCACCCCGCGCTTTCCAAAAAGTTCCTTGGCGATCAGATCAGGCTTCAGCAGGTGTTGAACAATGTGATCGGAAATGCGGTAAAATTCACTGACGCAGGCTCCATCCGGTGTGAAGCATACCCGCTGCCCCAGAAAACGGAAAAGACCCAACGCGTCCTGTTTTCCGTATCCGACACGGGCATCGGCATTGAGCAAGAAAAGCTTGATCAGCTTTTCGAGCCATTTACCCAGGCTGATGAAGGATACAAGCGAGCCTACCAGGGCGCAGGGCTTGGACTCTCCATCGTGCGCCAATTGGTGGAATTGATGGGGGGCAGCGTTTCCGTTGCAAGTGAACGAGGCAAGGGAACGGAGTTTACGTTCTGTCTGACGTTCAAGGTCGATGCTGAGGACTCATACGAGATCGACTCGTCGGCACCCAAGGAATATTGCAAGCCTTGTCCACAATCAATCCTCATCGCCGAGGACGAGACGGTGAACAGGAAAGCGCTGCAGACGATTCTCCGAAAAGCCGGGTACAAAGTGAAATCCGTTGAAAACGGGGCGGAGACGATTCGGGAATTGAGCGAATGCGCCTATGACCTTGTCCTGATGGACATACAAATGCCCATAATGGATGGTGTTGAGGCGGCCAGGGCCATTCGGTCAGGGAAGGCAGGACAGGATAAAACCTCCATACCCATAGTGGCCGTTACGGCGTATGCCATGTCCGGGGACAAGGAACACTTCCTCAAGGCGGGCATGGATGGGTACCTGGCGAAACCTGTCGAAGTAGACCAACTGAATTCCGTCATTTCCGAACTGCTCAGTGCATGATGTGTTGGGACTTGGCCCGTGAAGTGCCGTTTGAACGGATCGGGAAAGTGCGGGAAGATGACGAATGGACGCCATCAAGCGGTGTTGACCGGAGTGTGACGCCGGCTAGAACCGTGCCTTGAACCGGAAAAGGCCAAAGGAACCGCAACAGGTTGCTTTGGCCTTTTTCCGTGGCAAAATGTGAAGATCAGGCGTTGGCGGCCAGGCGGCGTTGGATGTGGTCCATGTCGGCATCGGTGAAGGCGTGGGCCTGGTCTTCCGCCAATGCCAGGGAGAGCAGGTGGATGAGGTCGTTGGGATCAAGGTCCAGCGAGGCGCTCCCATTGGAAACGCGGTAGTGGTCATCGGTCTGTTCAATGAGGTAGGCGCGACGGTCCTTTTGGTCTTCTTTGGCGGAGATCGCGCTGTAGGCGATGGTTTCCCCGTTCACACGGTAAACCTTTTCCACGGTCAGCTTGCCGGAAATGTCGTTGAAGTGCATGTTTTCGGCAATAATCTCACCGCTGACGGGTATGGGTTTGCCATAGTCATTGCGCAGATGCAGGCCGTCCACAAAACGACGCACCGAGTCTTGGGGTTTGTCCGTCATGGTCTTTACTCCTCATCCAAAGGCAACCGCAGCTGGCGCGGTCCCTTTTCCGGCTTGGGCCGATGAGCGGCGTCCTTCCAGCCCGAAGCAATGAAATCCAGCAGCGCCTCCTCCAACACACGCCATTGCGTTCCGATTTTAATGGCTTTGATGTCTCCACGGGTGATCAACCGGTAGGCCGTGCGTCGATGCACGCGGAGCGTATCCGCTACTTCGCGCACGGTAAGCAGTCGCGGTTGTTTCGACGTGTCGCTCATGTCTCGCATATCCCATACTGGCAATGGTTGTACTTCATTTGTCATAGTTCGTCATAGAATGTCAAAGCTGTCATACGTTGTCATAAAAAAGTCTAGAAAGGCGGATAAAAAAAGACCCCGCAGGGTTGCGGGGTCAATGCGTGCATATTGGGGATTGAATTAAAATTTATTGTTGTGGCGTTTCGGCCAAAAGCCGTTGTACCCCTTGCAAAGAAACAAGGTGAACGTGCGGGAGGGGACGCCGTTGTACATGGTCTGCACATGAATCGGCTCACTGACCGAATCGAACATGGCCTGAAGATCCTTGACCACGCCGTTTTTCAGCCGTTTTTTGACGTAAATCGCGTCCCAGCCCACTTTGTCCGCATCCGGCCCAGGCCAAAGGTCGTATTGATTCATGCGCCGGGAATCCACCCAGGCACAGTACGTGCGGGGCTGTCCGGGGACATAAAAGGCGAGGGCCGCGGTCATGTCGTAGAGGTTGCTCATGATGAACACGCGCTCCGGGTCATCAAACCCGTGGAGGCGGTGCTCCTCAATGACCTCTCCGAGTTCCCGCCAGCCTTTGACGCGCCGGGTCGGGTCCATGGAAAAAGGCAGAGGCAAAAGCTGGGCCGTGTGCATGAGCAGAAAAATGGCCACGGCAAGGGCGGGCCAGAGCTTGCGGATTTTCCAGGCAAAGCCGCTGCCGCGTTGGAAGAGCCGGTCCATGGCCTGCGCGGCAAGAATGCACCCGGCCACATAGCTCACCGTGGTCCAGTTCGGCATGATCTTGGCGTGAAAGCTCCAGAGAAAAAAGAACAGCCAGACCGGGACGAAAAAGAGAAACAACAGGGCGCTGCGGCGGCGTTCTTCGATGCGGTCCATGTCCGTGGTGGGGCGGCGTTCAAGGGCCGTGCGGCCGGCGCGCCAGGCACCAAGGAACATAAAGACCAGCCACCAGGGCAAGGCCAGCCCGATCTGGGCGGAAAGGTGCTCCGGAACCCGCTTGAGATGGAAAAAAGCCTGGGCCTTTTTGCCGGAAGCGCCGATCAAGTGCAGCACGTGCTTGTAACCCACAAAGTCATGCTGAATGTTCCAGATCAGCGTGGGCAAAAAGCCGAGGAACAGCCCCACCAGCAGGGAAGCGGCCAGTCGAGTGAAAAAACCTTTGGGGCAGGCCCGTTGATACAGCAGGGCCAGCCAGAACATGCCGGAAAGCCCGATGAACCCGAGCATGGTGTACTTGGCGAGAATGCCGATGCCGAAACAAAGACTCAGAAGGACAAAGGGCCAGACCGGGGCGCGCCCATCCGCTTGGGACCGCGAGCCGAGATACAGCAGAAAAAGGCAGCAGGTCCAAGTGAGCATGAACGGGTTGTCCGTGGTCATCAGGATGCTCAGACCCGCGAAGATGGCGGTGGTATTAAAGATCAGCAGTGACCACAAAGCGACTCGCGGTTTGTTCCAGAGCTTTGCCACACCGAGATAGAGCACCGTCTGCGTGAGCAGGGAGCCGAAAATGGAACCGAAGCGCACACCCAGTTCCGTATCGCCGAACACACTGGTCCAGACGTGGATGATCCAGGCGATGAGCGGACCTTTGCTGTAGTAGGTCAGCTGCAAGTGCCGGGTCCAGTCCCAATACTGGGCTTCGTCCTGGACAAGGGTGATCTGGCCCGTGGCCACGTAGACCACGCGAATCAAGAAGGTAGTGAGAATAATCGCGGCGGCCCAAAGATGCGGGCGCTTATCAAAAGCCGGAAACATGCTGCGCATACGGATAATCTCCCGGTGCCTGGGATTGGAGCTGGACGTTTCGGACCATGCGGCCCGGATTGGTGCTCAAGTAGCTTCTCCGTCGGGGGAAAGCAAGTCCGGGCAAGGGCGAGGGCGTTGCCGGGCAGGGAGGGCGGGGAAAAATGAAAAGAATGCGTGCTATGGAGAAACGGGTCAATCCTTGAGTGCGAACTGATCGTCCAGAACCAGGACATCGTCCTCGTCCTTCACGCCCTCGTCCTTCACGTCCTCTGCAACGCCCTGGTGTGACGCGTTTTCCGGATCCGACGCATCGTTCTCCAAGGCTGCGGGGTCGGATGCCCAAGGGGGGGCGTCAGATTTCACGGCAGGAGCCTCCTGCTCCGGCGTGGTGGGGGCGGAGGAAGCCTCCAGAGCCGGATCGGAAACACTGTTCTCCGCATTGGATGGCGCAGAGGAGGAGGGCGCGGGGGCAGGTTCCGGAACCGGGGTTTTATTGACCTTGCCCAGGGTCTGGGCCGCCTGCACTGCGGCGTTTCCGGCCGCGGCCAGTCCGGCCGGGGAGTCCGGAGCCGATGCCGTGTCCGGGGTGCCGGGGGATTGCGTAGCCGAGGAGCCGGACCCGTCCAGCACCAGGGAATCGTCCAGCATGATGGGTGGTTGCTCCAGATCGGACCGCAGATTGGCGATGATCTGTCGCGTCACATCCTGAAAGATCTGAAGCTGTGAGGCATCCAGTCCCACGATGGCGGCGTCGCCCACTTCGGCCACACTGCCGGAGAGTACGTCGCGCAATTCGCGTCCGCGTTTGGTCAGCCGGATGATGATCTGGCGCCGGTCGTTGCTGTCCTTGACCTTGCGGACAAGTTGATCGCGAACCATACGGTTCAGGGTGTTGGCCAGGGTGGGCTGCTCCACGTTCAAACTGCGGCACAGCTCGCTTTGGGTCTGGCCGTCGCGCAGCCAGAGGCGTTCCAGCACGGGGTATTGCGCGGCGCTTGCCCGGTGGGGCAGGAGTCGTGCCTGCAGAGCCTGGGTATAGAGCCGGGCCAGGGTGCCAGCCAGGACACAGGGAGACTCTTCGTAGCTCGACGACATGCGCAACCTCGCTCGCTGGAGATTTCTATAGTCGAGAATATTCATATCCGGGTCCATGCATGTCTGTCAATGAGCGCCCCGGGCATATGGCGCTTTACGCCATGTCGGGGAACGTCTAGGATGCGCCGCATGTTTGTCATCGTGAATGTGGACGATCTCGGGCTGCACCCGGCGGTACGCCGGGCCGTGGCGGATTTGTCGGAACGCGGGATAGTTACGTCTTCCACGCTCATGGCCAATGGGCCGGATCTGGAAGCGGCATCCCAATTGGGCGGCGTGGGTCTTGGCGTGCATCTCAATGTGCTGCGCGGCAAGCCCGTGTCCGAGCCGGGGCGCGTCTCCACGCTCATTTCGGACCAGAAGCTGTTTCTGGGGGACTATGGCAGGCTCCTTGCCCGCTACCTGGCCAGGAAGGTGGATCTCCGGGAGGTGGAGGCGGAATGGGATGCGCAAATCAGCCGGATTCAGGATCTTGGCGTGCGGCCGACCCACCTGGATAGCGAAAAGCACATCCACGCCTGGCCGGGCATGATGACCGTGGCCACGCGACTGGCCCGCAGGCACGGCATCGGCTGGGTCCGGCGGCCGCGGGAGCGGGGCTGGGCATGGCGCATGGACAAGGGTGGGCTGCGTATCAAGTTTCTCAAGGTCTGCTCCCTGCGGCAACGTTGTCCCGAGCAGGTTCGCTGGCCCGACCACGTCTGGGGAATCGCGGACCAGGGGGATCAATTGTTGCCCGAAGCGTTCAAAGCGTATATGGCGGGCAGCAGTGACCGTGTGGTGGAGATTGTCTGTCACCCCGGGATGCCCCGGGAAAACGATCCGCCTCTGCCGGCGGATTTCGGCGCCCTGCGTGTGGGCGAGCAATGGCGGGTGGAATATGACCGTCTGGCCGACCCGCGGTGGAGCGACGTTCTGCAATCCATGCAGGCGCAGCTCGTCCACTACGGACAGCTCCAGACCTGACGCGCCGACCATGATCGGCTTGTTGCAGCGTGTCGCCCCGATCCGGCGGCCGGGGCATGGGCCGGGGCATCGCGGGGAGCGCACGCTCCTGCCGGATCGAAAATCCTTTTTGCCGCGGTTTCCGGATCACAACCTCAGTAAAACAGGCACGGACCATTCATGAGCAAGAATATCGAAGTCAGCATCGTCACGCCCATGCACAATGAGGAACTGTGCATCCGCGAATTCCATACCCGCATCAGCGCCGCGCTTACCGGAATGGGCGCAAGTCATGAAATTATCCTGGTTAACGACGGATCCACGGACGCGACCGGAACAATCATCCGGGAGCTGGCACGGACCGACCCGAACCTCAAGGGCGTGTTTCTGGCCCGCAACAGGGGCCAGTGCACGGCCATCTATGCGGGCATCCAGCAGAGCCGGGGGGAGTTCGTCGTCATCATGGACGGCGACCTGCAGCACAAACCAGAGGAAGTTCCTCTGCTCATTGAGACCATCCGCAAGGGGTGGGATCTGGTTTCCGGGCAGCGGACGGACCGCAGCGAAAATTTGATCCTCCGCCGTTTGCCGAGCCGCATTGCCAACTGGCTCTTGCGCCGCAGCAGCGGATGCGACGTGCGGGACATGGGCGGTCTTTCCGTGCTCAAGGGTGAACTGGCCCGTTCCCTGCAGTTGCGGGAAGGACACCACCGGCTCATTCCCGCGCTGATCCACAGCATGGGCGGTTCGGTCACGGAAGTACCCACGTCGGCCCCGCCCCGGTTTGCTGGCAAGAGTCACTACGGCATTGGCCGCAGCGTGGACGTGCTCTTTGACATCGTCATGCTCTGGTTTCAGAACGCCTTCAAACAACGTCCCCTGTATTTGTTCGGCAGAGTGGCCCTGTTGCTGTTTTCCGTGGCTTCCCTGGTCATGCTCTGGCTGTTGTATGAAAAACTTTTCCACGGCGTTCACATGGGCACTCGGCCGCCTTTCCTCGGTGCCGTGCTGCTCTACATCGCGTCCATGGGGGCCATGTCCACGGGATTCATTCTCGAAGCCCTGGGCGACACCCTGGACATGGTCATGAACCGAAAAACGTACGTGATCCGCGAAATCGTACAGCACGAATCCGACCCCGCTCAAAAGGACGACTAAGCAATGAAAATAGGTTTGTTGCAGCTCAACCCCGTGGTGGGCGACCTGGAAGGCAACGCCCAGCGTATTCAGCTGGCCGTGGAGCAGGCTCA
Source organism: Paucidesulfovibrio gracilis DSM 16080 (assembly GCF_900167125.1). Classification (NCBI taxonomy): domain Bacteria; kingdom Pseudomonadati; phylum Thermodesulfobacteriota; class Desulfovibrionia; order Desulfovibrionales; family Desulfovibrionaceae; genus Paucidesulfovibrio; species Paucidesulfovibrio gracilis. Next base: position 11,737 of record NZ_FUYC01000013.1, on the reverse strand, counting down.
GTCCTCGGGCGCGCAATTGTGCGTGACCCCGGAGATGGCCCTGCTGGGGTACCCCCCGCGTGATCTGCTGCTCTATCCCGAGGTCATCCGCCGCGCCCAGCGCGTGATGCTCAACCTTGCCATTGCCTTGGAAGACGCCGTGCCTGTGATCGTGGGCGCGCCCGAGGCCAACCTTTCCGGCGTGGGCAAGCCCATGTTCAATTCCGCCTATCTGCTTATGGAAGGCGAGATCGTGCGCACGTTCCGCAAGACCCTGCTGCCCACCTACGACGTGTTCGACGAGGCGCGGTACTTTGAGAGTGCGGAGTCGTGTAGCGGCGGGGCGCACCCGCGCAACACCTTCCGGTTTATGGATAAGCGCATTGGCGTGACCATCTGCGAGGACGCCTGGAACGACAAGGACTTTCACGCCATCCGCACCTATCACAACGATCCGGTGGAACGCATCAGCAAGGAACCGCTCGACGTGGTCATCAACATGGCGGCTTCGCCTTTCAGCGTGGGCAAGCAGCAGATGCGCGAGGCCATGCTCGGCGCGGTGGCGAAGAAGCACCACTTCCCCATGGTCTACGTGAACCAGGTCGGCGGCAACGACGATCTGGTCTTTGACGGCCGCAGCATGGCCCTGGACAAGAAAGGGGAACTGTTTGCCCGGGCCAGTGGATTCAACGAGGAAACCATGGTTGTGGATCTCGGCAACCGGGAAGGCCGTCTCGACTCGGACGATTTTTGCCCGGAATCCGAAACCTATCGCGCCCTTGTGGCGGGATTGCGCGATTACCTGATCAAAAGCGGGTTCAGCCGCGCCGTGATCGGGCTTTCCGGCGGAGTGGACTCGGCCCTGACCGCCGCCCTTGCGGTACACGCCCTGGGACGCGGCAATGTCATGGGCGTGCTCATGCCTTCCCCCCATTCCAGCCAGGGCAGTATTGACGATTCCTTGGAGCTGGCCAAGCGGCTGGGCATCCGCACCTACACCCTGCCCATCGACAACCTCATGGACTGCATGCAGACCACGCTGGAAAAGCCGTTCACCGGGTATGAACCCGACGTGACCGAGGAAAATATCCAGGCCCGGCTTCGGGGAAATCTGTTGATGGCCATTTCCAACAAAACCGGCTCCATGGTGCTGGCCACGGGCAATAAGAGCGAGCTGTCCGTGGGATACTGCACCATGTACGGAGACATGGCCGGAGGGTTCGCCCCCATAGCGGATTTGCCGAAAACCGCGGTGTATCGCCTCGCTTCCTGGATGAACCGCGAGTTCAGCGAACCCATTCCACAGCCGATTCTGGAAAAGGCTCCCACCGCGGAACTGCGCCCGGACCAGTCCGATCAGGATTCCCTGCCGGATTACACCACCCTGGATGCCATCCTGCATCTGCACATTGAGGAACGGCTCGCCCGGCAGGAGATCGTCAGCCAGGGCTTTGACGCAGAAATCGTGAATCAAGTGCTGGACATGGTCAAAAAGGCGGAATTCAAGCGGCACCAGGCCGTCCCCGGCGTGAAGATCCAGGCCCGTTCGTTTGGCTCGGGCTGGCGCATGCCTGTTGCCTGCAAGAATCCATTGTAGCCTGTTGGAACTATTCCCGGCTCCCTGAGGCTGGCGCGGCGGGCCAAACGCCTGTGGATGGCCAGCGGGGATCAGCGCGGTTCATTCCCCGTGGGATGCTTTGCGTGGTGCGAGGGGGCAAGGGTGCGGTTCCCCCATTGCAGGGCGTGCCAGGCAAAAAGAGCGCGTTGTTCGGCCTGTCCGCATATTCTATCGCATGCTATTCTTCTTGTTGGTCCCATCCAGCTCGTGGGCTTCCTGCGAATGGGAACGCCCTTCAGCAAAGAGGCGTTGCCAGTCCATTGGCTGCAAACTGCGCTGGTTGCGTTCCTGCAGCACCGCCCAGGCGCTTTGTGGTATGACGTGAACCGCAATATTGTTGATGTATTGCTTGCCTCGGGCTTCGGGATCGGAGCCGCAGCATTTGCACGCGAAACCGCAGACATCGCAGGTGCACCCCCCGGTTTTGACCATTTCCTTAAGGATGCCGGCCTTGTCGCAACAAGCGTCGCAGAGGCGCAGACGCGCGGTGTGGCGGTTGGTATCGGGCATGATCACATTGTGCTCGGCTCCTTCCACGGGGTCAAGACCATGCAACGGCATATACGTTGTTGCCTATGCAGCGCGAAATAAATCGGGTATGGCGGGAATGGAGTGGATGCCTAGTCCCTGATGGACCGCATGAACGACCCTTGGCGCGAGGAGGACAGCCCGTGATGATGCCGACGGAGAGGCCGGGATTGGCGGATCTCAAGCCGAGGCCGGGCCTGCCTTTGGTCAGGGGAAAGCGGGCCGAATGCCCCGAAACCGGGACCGATGCGGAGCTGGAAGGGTTTTCGGGGCGAGTTCTGTGCTGCGCCCTGTGTGATCAGGCCGTGACGCGCCCTGAAGCCCGTTGCCGTGTGGATGGCAAGCATATGCATGTGTTCTGCAATCCGCATGGCGTGGTCTTTGAAGTGGGCTGTTTTTCCCTGGCCACGGGCCTGACGCCCGAAGGGGAACGGTATTCCGAATTCAGCTGGTTTCCCGGGCATGAATGGCAGATCATGCTCTGCGCCCGATGCGGCGAGCATCTGGGCTGGCGGTTCACGGCCCGTTCCGGTGGCGGGTTTTACGGTCTATTGCCCGGAAAGCTCCGGGAACAGGACGGTGAGTGATTCCCCGCGGTTGACCGGAACGCACCCGGGGGCTACGTGCCGGGCATGAACGGTCGATATCGCATTCCTTCCCAACCCCATCAGGTGGAGCTGACCATCCGGCGAAGCCGGTTTTTGGCCACGGCCGCGCATGCCCCGGACCAGGAACAGGCCAAAGCGTTTATCGCATCCGTGCGGGAACGCCATGCCGACGCCACACACAATTGCTGGGCCTTTGCCGCGGGACCGCCCGGCGACAGCGCGCATATCGGGCAGAGCGACGATGGAGAGCCGCACGGCACGGCAGGACGACCCATGCTCAACGTGCTGCTGCATGGCGATGTTGGCGAAGTGGTCGTGGTGGTGACCCGGTACTTCGGGGGAATCAAACTCGGCACCGGGGGACTGGTTCGGGCCTATTCGGATCTGACCCGGATGGTCCTTGAGGATCTGCCCTGCCGGGAAAAGGTGGACACCGTGACCCTGCGCGTGATCCTCGCCTATGAGCACGCGGATGCGGTGCAGCGGCTTTTGCCCGAGTTTGAAGCGCAAATCACGGCGGAGCAGTACGGCGCGGACGCGGAGTATCAACTCACCCTCCCCCGTGAGCATTTGCCCGCCCTGGAGCGAGCTGTGCTGGACATCACTTCCGGACTGGCCCTTTTGGAATCCATGGCCGAAAAGGAGTCCGCATCCGGTTTTTCCCCATGATTCGTTGGTCAAGCGGAGCACAGGGGGTTTTGCAACCCCGGCAATGCAGAAAGCCGCATTGTTCCATGTGAGCGATATGGGGGATTCTCCCGGATTCCCCCGGCATTGACCCCTGTTCCACAGGACGGGTAAGAGAACGTATTCTGCACCGGGAGTACGCGCCCGCAAGCCGGAGGGACACGCCGTGAATCATTGGTCGAAAAGCAAAAGATGTTGGCTGCTGACGGCCTTGTTTATTTTGGGCATTGCCTGTGCCGCCACGCCGTGCCAGGCGCAGCAGGTTGTTCTGCGCAAGGGGGATACGGTCTTTAGCCGGGACGTGACCCTGGCGGACGCGGCCAAATACACCCAGCTTGGGGTGGACGCCGTGGATCAGAGCTACAAACTCTGGACTTCGTTTGAAAAGAGTCTGCCGGACAGTGCGGATCATTTTAAAAACGCGCTGACGGTGATGGTGCTTGTGGATACGCTCACAAGCGGGCCGTCCGACCCGTTACGCTACCATAAGGCGCTCAAGACCATCGTGGATTTCGGCTTGGGCTATCTGGCCTCGGAGTATGAAAAGGCCGGATACATGCCCCTGGCCACGGTGAACACCCTGTTCACCCTTTACAATGAATCCCTGAAGTTTTTCCGGGACCGGGTTTTTATCCCCGGTCTGGCGGATACGTTTTATGACGTCTACAAGAGTCACCGCCTGGGCGCGGGAACTTTCGAGCACGAGGCAGCCTGGAATCTGACGCATATTCCCGAACCCGTGGTAGCGGATGTGGCCTTGCGCGTGGTCATGAAGCGCCATGGCGTGGACCCGGGCGTGTACGAGGACGTGAAGTTCGACGCAGAGCACTTTGCCAAGGCTTCCCGTACTGCCACGGGCAAGGCTGCCGGGCGCGTCATTCACATCCAGGCCGAACCCGGCAAGGAGTATTATGGCCGCGCCTTTACCCTGCAAAAAGATATTTCCAGCCGGATCGAAATCAAGGCCGGATTCGTCCAGGGGTATGAGAAGCACATGGTGGACATCATGGCGGAGATCAGCTCCAGGGATATGCGCCAGCGAAAGTACAAGGATAGCACCGGATACACGCCGCTGACCGCATCGGACGAGCGGGCCGTGGAGCAGGAAATTCGCGCTTTGTTCGAGCGGATGAAGCGCATGGACATGGGCAAAAAGTTGCGGGAAGAGGCCTTGGAACACATCGGCCACACCTTCCGCATGCGCTACCAGCAGGAGCTGGCGGACCGGGTGCTCCGGGAGCGGGCTGCTGTGGCTCGTGCCGTGCTGGAGCGTGAGGCCGTGCAGTTCGCGGCTTTTTCCCGGGTGCGGCTCGTCACGGTCAAGGGAATCACGCCACAGGGCGACAGTGTTCCTCTGGAGGGGGCGGCGCTGTACGTGGACGGCAAACTCTGCTCCATGGAGACCAATGGCAACAAGCCCTGCGGCACGAACCGCTATGGTCTGGCTGGGCTGCACCTGCCGGACGGCGGGCATGATGTGCAGGCCCGGGCCACGGGATACGCCCCGGAGACCATCCGTATTTTTTCCCAGCCGCCGGCAAAGGGCGACACCTCGCCGGAGGAATATGAAGTGGTGCTCAAGCCGCTTCCGCCCAAGGATTATGCCGTACTGGTCCGATCGGGCGACCCGGACGGTAGCGCCGGTCCGCCAGTGGCCGGAGCAAGGTTGACCCTGCGTTTGCCCGGAACCTCCCTCACCGCCCTGACAGGGGACGACGGCAGAGCCGTATTCCGGCAGGTGCCTGCCGGGTCTATTGTGCGTATTGAGGCCCAGGCCGAGGGACATGAACCCGGGGACTTCCGGGACGTGGCCCTGGACCCGGAGCCGCGGGACGACGCTCCGCTGACCCTTGGGCTGGAACCGTGGCGCACCGATGTGGCGGTGACCGTGCTCGGGCTGGACGGCGCTCCGCTGGCCGGAGCCGAGGTGCGCATGGCTGATGTGCGGCGCGTGAGCGGGCAAGACGGGGTGGCGTTGTTTGAGGGGATGCCGCCGTCTCCGCCGGAGGGCTGGACCGTGAGCGCGGTGTATTCCGAACTGCCGCCCGCCACGGGCAATGTCCAGCTCAGGCCGAGCGGACCGGACCCGGAGCCGTTGGAGCATATTCTGCGGTTTGTGGTTTCCGGAGGGATTTTGGCCGTGGTGCGCGATGCGCAAAGCCGTGTTCCTGCCGGGTCCGTGGTGGTGGTGCAGGGACCGGACGGGGAGACCCGGCGCCATGCGGCGGATGCCAATGGGTACGTGCGGCTCCAGGATCTTGCCCTGGGTGCGTACTATCTCCACGCGGAAGCACGCGATTTTCCGGCCGGGGAAGATCGTGAAGTTATCGTCACCATAGAGGAACCAATGCACAAGGTGCGGCTGTCGCCGCGGAGTGGTGTGGATGTGCGGGTCATGGTGCTGGGACCGGACGGGTCACCCGTGGCCGGTGCCCGCGTCAAGCTGGATGGAGAAAACGAACAGGCCGCTCCCACCGGCGCGGCGCGGTTTGAAGGCGTCCGGCCCGGGAAGCATGTGTTCACTGCGGAGTCCGATGCAGGCTCTGGTCGGCTGGAGCGCGAGGTGCGGCTGTCCGATGGAACCACGCAGACGCTTCGGTTGCAACTGGCCGCGCCGTTCACGTCGCTCCAGGTGCGTGTGCGCAATGAAGAGGGCGGCACCATTTCCGGTGCCAGGGTCGTGGTCACGCGCAATGCCAAGCCCTTTGGCATGCAGCAGGGCGGCAGCGTAGTGTTCGATAACGTAACGGAAGGTTTCTATACGGTGGAAGCGGATGCGGATCAGTATGTTGCAGCATCTAAGAATGTCACTGTTTCAGCCCAAGGCGGCGCCACACGGCAAATCATCCTGACGTTGCGCAAGGAGCCGCCGCCCGAGCCGCAGGACGACACCGATGGATCGGGCCAGACCCTGGCCACGGTGGGCGGTGAAATCGTGTACGCGGAAAAAGTGCAGATTGAACCCAATGTCTACCAATACCATTCCCCGGGAATCCGGGATCCGGAAGAGGGCATTGTGGGGTTCGGCTTCACCCAGGCCAACAAGCTGCGCGTGGTGACCCGGTTTTGCTCCAGCGTGGGCGGCAGGCCCGCCAAGAGCCAGAACGCGCCCTTTGTGGGCTGGACCAACGGAGAAACCATCGACCTGGGCGGCAAGGTCATGTGTCGCCCGGGAGACTCGGACGGGGGAACCTGCAACGTGTATATGTCCATCACCTGTGAGGTGGAGGATCCGCCTTGCGAACCCGGGGATCCCGGATGCGAACCGGAAGACGCGGACTCGCAGGATGACTCGCCCGGGCCGCTGGAATGGACCTATTCTTCCTCGGGCCGGGACGGGCCGTACCGTACCTATCGCTATGTCAAGCTGAACGGACAGGTTACTTCCGCACTGGACGGCAAGGTTCCGGCGCGGTTCTGTGCGGATCTCGGCAAGGCTCCGGCACCTTCCCAGCCGCAGGGGAATGTGCAGAACTGGCAGGGATCCCTGGTGGATTCCCAGGGGCAGGTGGTTTGTCAAACCAAGAATGCGGGCGGAACCAAGAGCAACTGCCGGGGGTACACGGCCATCAGTTGCCAGGATGCACCGGAACCGGGGGCGGGAGCGCCCTGCGATCCCAATGACCCGCTTTGCGGCTTGGACCAGCCGTTGTAGGTGTTTGCTCCGGGGGGCATTGAAAAGTGTGGGGTGTTCTCGCCATGGAACATCCCCCAGGGGCAAATCCACAGGTCAATTGCCGCAGTTGCGGCCGGTCCATGTCGGGATTCGGCTTGCGTGGAAGCCTTGGTCTCTACTATAGGGTGTGCTTGATACTGTACTGAATAATCCAATGGACTCGGGACAATGGTTGTTCCCTACGGAGGTGGTGTTCATGTGGTGCCGATGGTTGGTTCTCCTCTTGTTTCTGTTGATGCCCTGCCTGGCTTCAGCGGCGCAGGAACCGGTGGGGGAAGTGCAGAGTTTGAAGGGGACCGCTGTGGCTGTTCGTGGCGAAACCGCTCATCCACTGGACCGTGGAGAGGCGCTGTATCGTTCCGACCTGCTGACCACGGGCGCGGACAGTTTTCTCCAGGTGATGTTCCTTGACGGCACGGTAATCACCATGGACGCTCATACCCAACTGGCCGTGAACCAGGTTGTGTACGAACCCGGCGAGGCGGATCAGGGACGGTTTGATGCGGATGTGGTGGCCGGAACATGCCGGTTTTTGACCGGCAGGATAACGCGGTTTGAGCCGAACAACTTCAAGCTGGGTACGCCGCTCGGCACCATCGGCATTCGCGGAACCGAGGGGGGCGTGCACGCGCCCGCGGGTAATCCGGCCTACGGTCCACAATTGGATAGAAACATAGGCAGCGCAGGAACCGGGTGGGATCAACCCTCCCCGGACGTGCAAAGACAAACGATTTCGCATATCAACGGCTCCGTGAACCGGCCCATGCAGTTTACGGATTTGTTCGGCAAACAGCAGGAGGTGCAAAGAGGGCGGTCCCTGGATGCGGACGCACAACAGGGAGCCGGGCAGCCGCGGAGCATGAATCAGCGAGACCGGGATACGTATTCCGGGTCGGATTTTCATACCTCGGCCACGACCCCCAAGGCGTTTCGCGCCACGTTTGACGGGTACGGGTCCGGTCCCGGAGCGTCCAACAAACCCGGGGGCGGATCCGGCGGCGACGGCCCGGGTGGTTCTGGCTCCGGTCACGGCGGCGGACATGGCGGCGGGCAAGGCGGAGGAACAGGCCCATAGAACCGGCGGAATGGGCGATTAGCCCTGTGATGCAGGACGTTCCAGGTGATGCGCAGCAAATCAGCGCGTCCCCTGGAACGTTTTGTTTTCAGCGTGGAGCCGTGGCTTCGGGAGGGGGACACTTGGGGTTTTGCACGAGCAATGCTATCAGGCACCGATGTTCAAGCAACAAGAATGGCCGTTTATCGGCGCGTCAGGCAAGGAATACCGGTTTTCCATTTACCCGAAAAGTGCGGGCCTGCCGTCCGGGCCGGGTATCTTCATCCTGGCCTATACCCATCCCCGTGGACATCTGGCCGGATGGCAGGTCCATCCCCTGACCATCCTTCAGGCCGAGGACATGCGCCATGCGCTGGAAAGCCAAGTGCCTCTGGACCATGATCAAGCCGTGTTGTGGAACAGCTGTTTCGTGCTGCCGGAATCAAGTGAATCCGCCAGAGAAGTGTGTGTACGCGACCTACAGATCCACTCCGGAAAGGCCTTGCTTTTTGAGTGAGGAAAAAGGGTCGCGGACAGCGTATCCCGAGACAAGGGACGCTACGCCTCGGTCCCTTTTCGCTCTGCCGCGCTCCTTTTGTTGGATACAGCCATAGCCAGACCCGCCGAACCGACCGGCACCGGGGGCAAGCACTCCCGGTGTCGAATTTCAATGAGAAGTCCCTCCATTTGTTGAACAGTGTTTACTTTTCATGTTATGAATATCCAAAGCAGGAATTTTCTGCGCCAAGGGAACATGAAAGGAAACGGCAAGGGAGAGGCGCGTGCCGCGTATCGTACCGCGAATCAAGGTCATCGTTTTCCTCTTATCGCTGTTGCTGGCGGGGTTGCTTTACGTGCTCTTCCTGGGAGTGCAAAATCCTGCCCCGGATTACACGGCGCAGGAGCGGGACTGGCTGCGGCTGCACGGGGATAAACTGGAAATCCTCTCCGGATATCAGGCGCCGCCCAATGCCTACACGGACGACAAGGGCCGGTATGTCGGTTTGTTGGTGGATTATTTCCGCGAGATTGAGAGCAATATCGGGGTGAGCATCCGTTTCCGCATGTTTGAAACCTGGGAAGAGATGATGGTCTATTCCAGGGAAAACGGCGGATTCCTGGTGGTCGGCATTGCGGAAACCGCGGAGCGACGCAAGCATCTCAAGTTTACCAAGCCGTTTCTCAAGGTTCCGTACATTATTGTGGTCAGAGATTCCTCAAACGTGCAGACCATGGCCGACCTTCGCGGCAAAACCGTCTGCACAGTAAGCGGCTATGCCGTGAACGAGTACCTGGAGCAGCGGTATCCGGAAATCTCCGTGGCAGGGGAGAAGGACAATCTGGCCGGGTTGCGGGCCGTGGCTTCCGGGAAATACGAAGCCATGATCGTGAATCAGGCCTACGCTTCCTATCTGATCGAGGAGCAGGCCTTGACCAACCTGCGCCTTTCCGGGGACAGCGGGTATATAAATTACCTGTCCGCGGCCACGTCGCGCACCGATGACATGCTTTTTTCCATTGTTTCCAAGGCAGTAGACCACATTCCTGAGGATCGGCACAGAGAGCTGTTTCGGGAATGGGTGTACCGCGGACCAGGGTATGTGCATCTCACTGAGCAGACGGTGAATTTTTTGTGGGCGGCGTTCGTGCTGGTGGTGGCCAGCGGCGTTTTATTCTGGGTGCTGCTGCAATCCCTGCGGGCCACGGTCCGTCGGCAGACCGTGACCATTCGGCAGGATTACGAACGGCTCAAAAGTGCCGAGCAAGCGCTTCGGGAACAGGAATCCCAACTGCGGAACGCGTTGGAGCGTCTGACCTTTCATGTGCACAACACGCCGCTGGGCGTCATCGAATGGGACAGTGAAGGCCGCGTCAAGGGGTGGTCCCCCCGTGCCGAGGCGATTTTCGGATGGACGGAATCCGAGGTGATCGGCAAGCGCAATGAGGACTGGCTCTTTACGCATGAGCAGGACATGGACGAGGTGCGCAAGGGAATTCAGTCCCTCTTGCATGGAGGCGTTTCCCAGACCATGAGTGAGAACAGGAATTATGCCAAGGATGGCAGCGTACTGCATTGCCGCTGGTATAATTCGGCGTTGCGCGATACGCAGGGACGGTTGGTGTCCGTGCTCTCGTTGGTGGAAAATATCACGGAAGGGAAAAAGTCAGAAAAAGAATTGATTCGCGCCAAAAACGCGGCCGAAGCCGCCAGCGCAGCAAAAAGCGAGTTTCTGGCCAATATGAGCCATGAAATCCGTACACCGCTGAACGGCATTCAAGGAATGTTGCAATTGCTGCAAACAACGGGGATGAGTGCGGATCAGGAAGAATACGTTGAAAAGGCGATCGGTTCAACGCGCCGACTGGGGCAGCTGCTGGCGGACGTGCTGCACTTGGCATTGCTTGAAGCCGGAAAGGTTTCGGTGGAGCACAAGACGTTCCAAATTCGGACAGTTTTTGAGGCTATCCGGGAATTGTACGAGCCGACGGCCCGGGATCGCAGGCTGCATTTTCACGTGCATTGTGATGAACACATAGCCGAAAACGTGGTGGGCGATGCAGTCCGCCTGCGGCAATTGTTGATGCATCTGGTGGGCAACGCCGTGAAGTTTACGCCCGTGGGCGGCAGGGTGGCGGTCCGGGCCGAGGCGCTTCCCTCGTTGCGAAAAGGTCGCCTGCGGGTGCTGCTGCATGTCGGCGACAACGGCGTGGGCATGACCGATAAGGTCTTAGAGAGTGTAGTCACGAGATTGAAGCCCACAAAAAGATGCACCTGATATGAACTGCGGCGAGAAACGATGCTGTATTCTTGGCGTAGCGAGTTGCAACGCCGCGCCATTGCTTCAGATAAAGGAAAGCATTTTCAACCAAATGTCTTATTTTGTAAGCCTCGGCATCGTAATGCCGAGGCTTTTTACGATGCCTTCGAGGAGGTATCACGGGCTCCATGCCCTGTAGCATGGACTGTGTGACGATCTTATCGGAGTCATAGCCGCGATCAGCAAGCAGCTTTTGCGCGGAGAATCCCTCAATCAAAGCGATTGCCTGAGAACAATCTGCTGCTGTACCTTTTGTAGCAATGATCCTGAGCGGCATACCATGCGCATCCACGGCCAAATGCAGTTTTGTGTTGAGCCCCCTTTTGTGCGGCTCATATCTTGGTTTCCACCTCTCGCTCCTGCGGCATGTGGGTGAACTTTGCAATGACTTGCATCAATCATTAGCCATTCATAATCGGGTTCATCTATCAGAATTTCTAACAATTTCTCCCAGACACCTTTGTCTCGCCAACGAATGAATCTCCGATGAGTATTGCTCCACCCACCAAAGTCAGGAGGCAGGTCTCGCCAAGGTGCACCCGTCCGCATTACCCAAAATACGGCGTTGATAAACTGGCGGTTGTCGCGGGCAAGTCCGCCCCAACTCCCCTTGCGCCCAGGGAGATGTGGTTCAAGTTTTTTCCAAACCTTGTTGGAGATGTCGTGGCGTCTATGCGCTGGTTTCGGCATTGCATCCTCGCTTGTGTTTTGACAAGCAAAGTATGCCACAAAATCAAACTCTAGACAATCTCGTGACTACACTGTCTA